>JBKPTM010000397.1:0-3225 GCA_046765935.1 Actinomycetota bacterium
CGGGCTGGCCGAGCCGGATGTAATCGAGGCCGACATCCTGGAGCGTGTTGAGGCGCCGCGAGATCTTCGGGATGTCCTTGAAGAAGTCGCAGGCGTCCGCCACCGACATTTCGAGGACATCGGCGATGGACTTGCCCTTGAACCGGACCTCGAGCGTCTCGCGGTTGTAGCGCTTGCCGTGGCACTGCTCGCAGGGCACGTAGACGTCGGGCAGGAAGTGCATCTCGATCTTGATCTGTCCATCTCCGCGGCAGACCTCGCAGCGGCCGCCCTTGACGTTGAAGCTGAAGCGGCCCGGCTTGTAGCCACGCGCCCGCGCCTCGCGCGTCTGCGCGTAGAGCTGGCGGATGTGGTCAAAGATGTTGGTGTAGGTCGCCGGGTTGGATCGCGGCGTCCGCCCGATCGGCGACTGATCGATGTTGATGATCTTGTCGACCTGGTCGAGCCCCTCGATCCGGTTGTGGGCGCCGGGCCGAAGCTTCGCCTGATGGAGCCGGTTGGCGACCGCCGGATAGAGCGTCTCGTTGATCAGTGTCGACTTCCCGGATCCCGAGACCCCGGTCACGCAGCAGAACACGCCGAGCGGGATCGGCACGTCGATCTTCTTCAGGTTGTGCTGACGGGCGCCCTTGACGACGAGCTCCCCGCGCGGCTCGCGGCGCTTCTCCGGGATCTCGATCTGGCGCTGGCCGGCGAGGTACTGACCGGTGAGAGAGGCGGGATCGGCCTCGACCTGCTCGGGTGTCCCCTCCGAGATCACATGTCCTCCGTGCTCGCCGGCCCCTGGTCCGAGGTCCACGAGATGGTCGGCCGAGCGCATCGTGCCCTCGTCGTGCTCGACCACGATCACCGTGTTGCCGAGGTCGCGCAACCTGTCCAGCGTCTGGATCAGCTTGGCGTTGTCCCGCTGGTGCAGGCCGATCGATGGCTCGTCGAGGATGTAGAGCACCCCGACCAGGCTCGAGCCGATCTGGGTCGCCAGCCGGATCCGCTGCGCCTCGCCACCCGACAGCGACCGTGCCGACCGCGCGAGGTTGAGGTAGCCAACTCCGACGTTGTCGAGGAACGCGAGCCGCTCGTTGATCTCGCGCACGAGCAGGCGGGCGATCGCCTTCTCGGTGTCGGTCATCTCGAGCTCGTTGATCCACCGCAGGGCCGCCCGCGCCGACAGCTCGGTGTACTCGTGGATCGAGATGTCGCCGACCTTGACCGCGAGGCTCTCGGGCCGCAGCCGCGCGCCCTTGCAGACCGGGCATGGCTGCTCGGCCATGTAGCCCTCGACGCGTTCCCGGACCGAGTCGGAGTCGGTCTCGTCGTAGCGGCGCTCCAGGTTGTTGACGATCCCCTCGAAGCGGACGCTGTAGGAGCGCCGCCGCCCGAAGCGGTTGGTGTAGGTGACCTTGTGGCGCTCGCCGCCGGTGCCGTAGAGGAAGATCTCGCGGTCCTCGTCGGAGAGGTCCTGCCAGGGCATGTCCGGGTCTACCCCGTAGTCCTCGGCGACCGCCTCGACCAGCCGCTTCCAGTAGCGGGAGTGGCCGAGCCGCCAGGGCTGCAGAGCGCCCTCCGAGAGCGAGAGTGTCGGGTCCGGGACCACCAGCTCCGGGTCAACGACCTTCTGGAAGCCGAGGCCGTGGCAGCGCTCGCAGGCTCCGTGCGGGGAGTTGAAGGAGAAGATGCGCGGCTCGAGCTCCGGGATCGAGGTGCCGCAATTGAGGCAGGCGAAGCGCTCGCTGAAGGTGAGCCGGTCGGCGACTCCTTCGGGAAGCTGGCCCGCTCCCTTCGCGCCCTTCACGCCGCCGACGTTCTCCCCCGCCTCGCGCTCGCTCGCCTCGCCGGTGCTTCCCTCGGCGAGCACGTCCACCTCGACGACGCCGCCCGCCAGGGCGGCAGCCGCCTCGACCGACTCGGAGAGCCGGCGCCGCAGGTCGCCCTTCATCACCAGACGGTCGACGACGACCGAGATGTCGTGGTTGTACTTCTTGTCGAGCTTGATCTCCTCGTCGAGGCGGCGAAGGTCGTTATCTACCCGGACCCGGCTGTAGCCCTCGAGGCGGAACTGTTCGAAGAGCTTCTCGAACTCGCCCTTGCGGCCTCGGACGACCGGCGCCATCACCATGAACCGCGTCCCCTCGTCCAGGGTCAGCACCCGGTCGGTGATCTGCTCGATCGACTGGCCCTCGATGGGCTCGCCGCACTCGGGGCAGTGGGGCTTCCCAATTCGCGCCCAGAGCAGACGCAGGTAGTCATAAATCTCGGTGACGGTCCCCACGGTCGACCGCGGGTTCCGCGAAGTGGTCTTCTGGTCGATCGAGATCGCCGGCGAGAGCCCGTCGATCGAGTCGACGTCCGGCTTCTCCATCAGTCCGAGGAACTGGCGCGCGTAGGCCGAGAGCGACTCGACGTATCGCCGCTGGCCCTCGGCGTAGATCGTGTCGAAGGCAAGGCTCGACTTACCGGACCCGGAGAGGCCGGTGATCACGATCAGCGAGTTGCGAGGCAGCTCGAGGTCGACGTCCTTGAGGTTGTGCTCCCTCGCCCCGCGAATGACGATTCGGTCAGACGGAGCCATCCACATCGAGTGTACGCGGGCGAACGGTTGTTCCCGCTATCCGGCCGGGCCAGCCTCGGGTACGAGCGCGGCCGCCGGGCGCAGGCTGCCGCGGCCCAGCCAGCTGGCCCCGAAGGTGACGAGGCCACCGAACACGCCAACCGCGAGCCCCAGGTGGGGACTCGCCTCGGTAACCGCCACGCCCGCCACGCCGTTGCCGAAGGCCGCGCCGACGATGATCGCCGTCAGGATCCAGCCGGTGGCCTCCACGGCGGTGCCAGGTGGCGCCATGGAATCGAGCAGCAGGAAGATCACCGAGATCATCGGCGCGAGGGCGACGCCGCTCAGCGCCATCAAGGGAAATGCCAGACCGACCGACGGCACCGCAACCAGTGGCGCCGTGGAGAGCGCGAAGACGAGCGCGACGGCCGGCAGCCGATTCCCGGCGGGTTCCTGCCAGTCCCGCGCCCCGAACCACAGGCCTCCCGCCACGCTGCCGACAGCTTGGATGGCGACCAGCGTTCCGCCCAGTTCGGCGGCTCCATGATCCGACGCGAACGCCGTGATCGAGATCTCGATCGCGCCGACCATGATGCCGACGCCGAGCGCCGCCCCCATGAGCACCACGATCCCCGGTGAGCGCAGCGGACCCGACACGCGCTCGTGCGCTGCGACCC
>JBKPTM010000398.1:0-4316 GCA_046765935.1 Actinomycetota bacterium
ACCGAGGACAGCATCGATTTCGCCGTGCCCGCTCAGCTTCAGGTCACCGTCACCAACGACGCGACCGGCGAGCAGATGGAGATCAAGGGCCCCGGCTTTCGCGGCATGGGTGAGTCGCTCAACACCGGGAGCGGATGGAGCCGGGCGCTGGTGGGCACGGTCCAGATCGCGCAGCCGGGCAGCTACACGGTGAAGGCCGAGCCGGCGATCGACGGCGTTGAGCCGAAGATCCTGATCGGAAAGTAGCGCGGAGCTACGGCTTGTCCGGCCTGTCCGGGTAGAGCTCGTCGATCGTGACGAGCGGCCGATAGGGCGCGCCGCCCGAGGCTTCCTGGATCGCCTCCCCGCCGCCGGCGAGCCGGTCGACCACCGAGACCACCCCGGCGACCTTGTGGCCCTCCTCGAGGATCCGCTCGATCGCGCGCACCGTGGAGCCGCCGGTCGTGACCACGTCCTCGACCACCAGGCAGCTCGTCCCCTGCTCAAGCACGGGACCCTCGATCCAGCGCTGCAGGCCGTGTTGCTTCTTCTCCTTGCGGACGAAGAACGCGATCAGGCCCTCGCCGCCCTCCGCGCCGATCGCGGCGCTGGCGAGAGGGTCGGCGCCCATCGTCATTCCGCCCACCGCGGTCGCGCCGCGCTCCGCTGCCTCAGCGGCGATCAGCTCACCCACGGCGCGAAACGCCGGCGGCCGCAGGATCGCCCGCTTCGCATCGACGTAGTACTGGGCCTTCTGGCCGCTGGAGAGAGTGACCTCGCCGATGACCAGCGCATGGTCGCGCAGCTCGGCGAGCAGGACATCGTGCGCGCGGTCGGGGTCCGTCGGCATCGGGGCATCCTAGGATGCGGCGATGCGGACCGGGTACAGGCTCGCGCTCGGGGTCGTGATCATCACGGTCGTCGCCGCCGTCGTCCTCACCGTCGCGGAGGCCTTGGGCGCCGGCCGGGACGCCGATGCCTACGGCCAGGTCCCGATGCCGGGGCGGGAGTCCGTGAACCTGCCGGCGGGCGAGGTGATCATCTTCTACGGGGAGCGGACGGGGCAGGACAGCCCGCTGACGGTCCCGTCCAACCTCCAGCTGCGCGTGCGGACGACCAACGGCCAGGCGCTGCTCGGGTCGACCCCGTACACCTTCGACCAGTTCAACGACGGCGACTACCAGCGTCGCCCGATCGCGAAGCTCAAGGTCCCGGAGGCGGGCGATTACGAGGCCGTCACCCCCACCAGGGTGCGCGGAGCGGTCGGACCGGTGATCAGCTTCGGCCACACCGGGTCCAGGGACTTCGGCTACGTCCTCTTCGTGCTGGCAGGAGGGCTGCTGCTGGCGGCGATCCTCGGGGCCGGGACAGCCCTGGTCGCGCGCACGGAGCTGGGCTAGCCCAGAGCTTCCGCGAACCCCTGCCGCCAGCTCGGGTACTTCGGCTGCCAGCCGAGCTCCCGCTTCGCCTTCTCGTTCGAGGCGCCCTCGAGCGTGGTCGACATGGCGGCGGCCTGCTTCCCCGCGATCCAGCTCGCGAGCCAGGTGGGCACCTTCCGGGGCGGCTTGGCGCCAAGCGCCTCGGCGTAGACGGGTAGCCACTCGGACATCGGCGCGGGGTCGTCGTCGCAGACGTTGTAGATGCCGGAGCCGTGGTCGAGCGCGGCGATCGTCGCCGAGACGGCGTCATCGACGTGGATGTAGGAGAAGACCCCCGTGCCCTTGCCGACGATCGGGAAGCGGCGGCGGCGGACATCCTCGGCCCACGCGCCGTCGCTCGCATATGCGGAGCCGGGTCCGTAGAAGAACCCGTAGCGGAGAACCACTCCCTCGAGGCCCGGTGTCTCGAGCGTCGAGCTCTCGAGCGCCTCCAGCGCGATCACGCCCTGCGCCGCCGGCGTCTCCGGCGGCAGCTGGATGAGCGGATCGTCCTCGCTGTGGGCCCGCTTGCCGGATGAGTCGTAGAAGAAGCAGACGCTCTGCGAGATCAGCCGCTTCGCCCCGGCCTCGGCCGCGGCACCCGCCAGCGCAGGCCCGGTCTTGCCGCGGAGCTCCGTGGTCGCTCCGAAGGTCTCCTTCGCCTTCTTGTAGTCGAGCCGCTGCGGCAGGTTGGTGAGCTGGTTGATCACGACCTCGGGCCGCGCCTCGATGACGGTGCCACGGAGCGCGTCAGTGTCGCGGGCGTCGACGACCGTCGGGGTGACGCCGGCGCCGCGGAGCGTCTCAGCCTTCTCGGGCGAGCGGGTGGTCCCGGTCACCTCGTGGCCGGCCTCGATCAGGCGCGCGACCAGCGGCCGTCCGATCACGCCGGTCGCTCCGGCGACGAAAACCCTCACGCCCTTCAGCTAATCAAACGCCTAGCGGCGGTGCTTCTTCTTCTTGCACTTCTTCTTCGCGACCGCCGCCCTCTTGTGCTTCTTGTGCTTCTTGCACTTCTTCTTCACCGGCGGCGGGGACGGGGACGGAACGACGTAGGTCTTGAAGGCCTGGTCGTCTCCCACCGGACCATTCCATTCAGTGTTCGGGGGTGATGCCTGGCTGTTCAAGCCCGCACCGCCCTGGTAGGGGTTCGTGGTCTGCTGGAGGGACCAGCCGTAGACACCCGTGGTGTCCGTGGTCCAGGCGACGAGGGCGTACTGCGTGCCTGCCGTCACGGTCGCCGGCGTGCCAAACGTGGCCGAGACGAACGCCGGGCTGGCGCCGACCGCCGAGCTTGGAATGCTCGTGCTGGCGAGCACGGCGTCAACGGGCTGGGTGCCGGTCAGGTTGCGAACCTCCACCATGAGGGGCTGCGTCGGGTCGAAGAACTTGTCGAGCAGGAGATCGGCCTGGTCAAGGCGCCCGGTGATGCCGGCCGTGAAGGTCTGGGCCAGGGACTGGCTCGAGCCGACGCCGCCGTCGAAGTCGAAGCTGGTCTGCTGCTGATCGAGCGTCCCGGCCGATGCTGGCGCCGCGACTCCGAGAAGCAGCACCGCCGAGACCGCGAACGCAACGATGAGCGCTCGAGCGGCGCGCAGTTCCCCTGTCTTCATTCTTCCTCCTGTGTCTCCCAACCGGATTCGAAGACCTTACTGCTGCCTAGAGATAGACGTAAATCGCGTCGCCGAGGTTGATCCAGTTGTAGATGTAGACGCTGAACGGGATCGGGTTTCGGACGCACCCGTGGCTCGCCGCCTCGTGCATCGGGACGGACGGGTAGCCGTGAGTCGCGTAGCCGCGGATGAAGTACACGGACATGAACATGCCGTGCGAGTTCGTCCCCGGCTCCTTGCGATAGAAGTGGAAGGTCCCCCGGACGGTGGGCGTCGAGGACTTGCCGGTCGAGACGTGGAAGGTGGCGACCACGTCGTCGCCGTTGATCAGCGCCATCACCTGGCGGGAGATGTCGACCTCGACGTGGTGGCCCGAGTGGTAGCGAGGCTGGAAGGCGCCGTCGCCCTGGAGCAGCTTCTTGAAGATGACCGGCTTGTACTGGTAGTTCCGGGCCATGTTGTTGACCTTGCGGAACGCCAGGGTCGCGAGCTGCGAGCCGTGGTTGAACTTGCCGCTGACGTGGCTGCCGACGTAGTAACCCTGGTCGACGAGGCTCTGGTTGTAGAGGTGCGCGATCGCGCCCTTGCGGAGGTGCTTCGGCACCCGGACGCTGAAGCGCTGCGCCGGGGAGCTCTGGCCGCCGCTGCTCGCCGTCACCGAGTAGTTGCAGCAGGAGTTGACGATGAACTGGAACGAGAACTTTCCGTCGCCTCCGACGCTGAGCTGCTTCTTCTCGACGGTGTTGCCGCTGGCCTGAACCTCGACGGTCACGTTGGCCCCGGCGATGGCGCCCGGGACGACGCCCGCGGCCGTCACCTTGTCGAGCAGGCCGGGGCTCTTGGGCCCATTCAGCTCGAGGCTCGGCGCGCCGGTCGCCGCGCTCGCCGATGCGGCGGGCAGCACGAACGCCGCCAGCGCCGCAATCAGTGCGAGGGTTATGCCTCCCCGGCGGATCATCGACGCGGCATTGTGCAGCATCGGGCGGCCGTATGCATTTGCACGGGCAAGAAAAATGCCGATGATTCCGGCCTCAGCCACTTCTCGTCCAAAGCGGCTGTTTCTGCCTACTCCGAAAGCCCGGCGGCTTCGAGTGCTGTTTGGACCTCGTCCCTGCCAAAGCCGAGCACTTCGATTCGAACGATTTTCCCGTTACGGATTTTGTACGAGATCAGGGAGTCACCCTCAAGCCGAGCATCGCTGCCGGGCATCCGACGAGAGATACGTCCCAAGGCGATCACCTCTTCGCCGCGATCGTAGATCCGGTCGATTTCCCAACGCCCATCCGTCAGCGACTCCCATTGCGCT
>JBKPTM010000399.1:0-5602 GCA_046765935.1 Actinomycetota bacterium
AGGGCGACGGCTCCGAGGAGGACGAGCACGCGATCGACTCCGCGCTCTCCTCGACCAAGCGGATGTCCGGTCTCGTCTCCGACTTGCTGCTGCTCGCGCGTGCCGACGCCGGTCGCCAGGCCGCCCGCACCGATCTCGACCTGGGTCAGATCGCGGCCGGAGCCCTCGAGGAGGTCGAGCCCCTCGCGGGCGAGCGCCGTATGGAGAGCCAGCTGGAGGGCCCGCTGCCGATGATCGGCAATCCCGATGAGCTTCACCGGATGGTCCGCAACCTGCTCGAGAACGCGGTCCGGCACACGCCCGAGAAGACCACCGTAGAGCTGACCGTCCGCCGCGATGGCGATGAGGCGCTCCTCGAGGTGCTCGACGACGGCCCGGGCATCCCCCAGGGAATCGAGGACCAGGTCTTCGATCGCTTCGTCCGCGGCGAGGGGCCGGCCGATACGGTCAGCGGAGGCGGCAGCGGCCTCGGCCTGGCCATCGTCCGCGCCGTCGTCAGGTCACACGGGGGCTCGGTGAACGCCGGCAAGAGCACCTACGGTGGCGCCCGCTTCTCGATCCGGCTGCCACTCGAGAAGGCGGCGGAGACGGCCTCGGATGAGGCGCAGCCGGCTCGCCCAGACGAGCGCCAGACGCTTTAGCAAACGTTCAACTACCCGTCCTAGATTGCGCCTTGGACGAGACACCTCGCCGGCGGTGCGAAACCCCACACACTCCGGCGAGACCCGCTTAGGCCCTCAAGGCCCAAGCGTTGCCCCCGGTGGTCGCCCCTCCCTCGACCGCCGGGGGCTTTTTCTTGCGCGGGTCCCACAGCGATGCAGATCACGCCAGAATGCCGCGCCACCGGAGTCCGATGAGCGCGATCGAGATCATCACCCTGACCGACGGCGGCCAGACCGCCGAGGACATCGCCCGCCGGCTCGCGGGCTTCCTCAGCCAGGCGAAGTCGACCCTCGAGCTCGCCCTCTACGACATTCGCCTGCCCGATCCGACCGGCTCGATCGTCGCCGACCGGCTGCGTGAGGCCGAGGCGCGCGGCGTCGCCGCACGGCTGCTCTACAACGTCGAGTCGGGCAGGCCGTCCGAGCTCCACCCTCCTCCCCGCACCCGGCCCGAGATCCTGGCCGAGCTGCCGATCGAGGCGCGCCCGGTGCCCGGCGTCCCGGACCTGATGCACCACAAGTACGCGGTCCGCGACGGCGAGGCAGTCTGGACCGGCTCCACGAACTGGACCGTCGACTCGTGGACTCGCCAGGAGAACGTGATCGCGATCGTGTCGGACGCGCGGATCGCGGATCGCTTCCAGCGGAACTTCGGGGAGCTCTGGAACGACAGCGACGTCGCGCACAGCGGCCGGATCGATCCTGAGCCCGTCGACGTGGGCGGCGCCCGGGTGATCGCGTGGTTCACCCCGGGACATGGCGAGGACCTCTCGCAGAGGATCGCCACCGCCATCGGGGCGGCGCGGCACCGGGTCCGCATCGCCTCGCCGGTGATCACGTCCGGCCCCGTCCTCGGGACGCTCGCCGAGCTGGCCGACAAGGGCGGGCGGGACATCGCCGGGGTCGTCGACGGCCCACAGACCGCGACGGTCTTCCATCAATGGCGCTCGAACGGACACACGGCCTGGAAGATCCCACTCCTCAGCGCGATCCTCGCCAAGCTGCCGTTCTCGGCGAAGCCCTCCACGCCGTGGACTCCCGAGCTCGAGGTTCACGACTTCATGCACGCGAAGGTGACCGTCGCGGACGACGTCGTCTTCGTGGGCTCGTTCAACCTCTCCCGGTCCGGCGAGCAGAACGCCGAGTCGGTCCTCGAGATCCGTGACCCCTCCCTGGCCGACCGGCTCGCGGCGTTCGTCGATCAGGTTCGGGCGCGCTACCCGGGGGCGCAGATCCCGGCGAGCAGCCGGGACATCACGTCCTCGACGCCGTCGGCGAGCTCCGCCTGACCGAAGTCCTCCAGCGTCAGCATCCCCTCGGCCAGCGGATGGCCCTCGATCCACTCGAGCAGGCCGGACCAGAACTCGGGGCCCTCCAGGATGACCGGATGGTCGACCGCCTTCCCCGTCTGGATGAGGGTGAGCGCCTCGAAGAGCTCGTCGAAGGTGCCGAAGCCGCCAGGAAAGACGACGAAGGCATCTGAGTAGCGCACGAACATCAGCTTGCGGGTGAAGAAGTAGTGGAACTCGATGCCCAGGTCCACGTAGGGGTTGAGCGCCTGCTCGTGCGGCAGCTCGATATTGAGCCCGACCGAGAACGCGCCCACGTCCTGGGCGCCGCGGTTCGCGGCCTCCATGAGGCCCGGCCCGCCGCCGGTGATCACCGCGAACCCCGCCTCCCCGAGCGCCCGGCCCATCTCCCGCGCCGCCCGGTACTCGGGGGAGTCCGCAGGCTTGCGCGCCGAGCCGAAGACGCACACCGCCGGCCCGACGTCCTTCAACTCCTCGAACCCGCGAACGAGCTCCCGCTCGATCCGGCGCAGGCGCTCAGCCTCGGATCGCTCGGTGAGGACGCTCGCGTTGTCCGCGTAGATGATCTCCTCGTCGGCCGTGGCCGGGGCGCGCCCGGCCGGGTCCGTCGCCATCAGACCTCGACGACGACCGGCAGCACCAGCGGGCGGCGGCGGAGCTTCTCGTAGACGAACTCCGCGATGTCGTCGTGCAGGTCCTGCTGGAGCAGCGAGACCTCCCTGACCTGCTCGTCGGCGGCCTCGTTGAGCGTCGCCTGCACCACCTCGCGCAGCTCGTCTCGCAGCCCGTCGGCCTCCTCGGCGAAGGGCACGCCGCGGAAGATCACCTCCGGGTCGGCGACCTGAGAGCCGTCGTCCGACGAGATCGTCGCGACGACGATGAAGACGCCGTCATCGGAGAGCTTGCGGCGGTCGCGGAGCGCGAACTCGTCCGGCTCCCCGACCGAGACGCCATCGACGAAGATCATGCTCGCGTGGACGTCCTCGCCGAAGCTGGCGCCCGACTCGTCGATCTCCAGCGCGAGGCCATTCCGCCCGGTGAAGATGCAGTCGGGGTCGATGCCAACCGACTCGGCGAGGTCTGCGTGCAGCCGCAGCCGCTTGTGGTCGCCGTGGAAGGGGAAGACGTTCCGCGGCTTGGTCAGGTTGAGCATCAGCTTGAGCTCCTCCTGCCAGCCGTGGCCCGAAGCGTGGATCGGCGCGTCCTGGGCGGTCACCACCTGGGCTCCGATCTGGAAGATGCGATCGATCGTCTCGTTCACCGAGCGCTCGTTGCCGGGGATCGGGGTCGCCGAGAAGATCACGGTGTCGCCCGAGTGGAGCTCGACGTCGGGGTGGTCGCGGTGGGCCATCCGGCGCAGCGCCGAGAGCGGCTCGCCCTGGCTGCCGGTTGAGATCACCACGACCTTCTCGTCGGGGAAGTCCTGGACCTCCTTCGGTGAGATGAACAGCCCGTCCGGGGAGCTGGCCATGCCCAGGTTGGAGGCGATGTTGAAGTTCTTGCGCATCGAGCGGCCGACGAGTGCGACGCGGCGATCGAGTCGGGCGGCCGCGTCGATGGCCTGCTGGACGCGGTGGATGTTGGAGGCGAAGCAGGTGACGATGATCCGGCCCGGGCAGCGCGAGAAGACCTCGAGCAGGGCCGGGCCGACGCTGGATTCGGAGGGCGCGACGCCGGGACGGTCGGCGTTGGTCGAGTCACCGCAGAGGCAGAGCAGCCCCTCCCGACCTAGCTCGGCGAGCCGCGAGACGTCGGCCGGGATCCCGTCAACGGGCGTCTGGTCGAACTTGTAGTCACCGGTCACCAGCACCGTGCCGAGGTCGTTGGTGAGCGCCACGGCTCGGGCGTCGGGGATCGAGTGGGCCATGTGGACGAGCTCGATGTCGAAGGGGCCCGCACCGACCCGCTCGCCGGCTGGGAGCTCCTGCAGAGGGACGTCGCGGAGCTTGTGTTCGTCGAGCTTGGAGCGGACCATGCCGATGGTCAGCAGCCCGCCGTAGATCACCGGGGGGATCCCGATTTCGCGCAGCACGTACGGCAGCGCGCCGACGTGGTCCTCGTGGCCATGGGTGAGCACGATCGCCTCGATGTCGTCGGCACGCTCGCGGAGGGTCGAGAAGTCCGGCAGCACCAGGTCGATGCCGAGCATGTCCGCGGTGGGGAACATCAGGCCGGTATCGACCACCACGATCCGACCCTCCGCCTCGACGGCGGTCATGTTCTTGCCGATCTCCCCCAGCCCGCCCAAAGGGAGGATCCGAACGCCCGAGCTGGTCAAACCTACGCGGCGCTCCCGGCCAGCAGCCCCTGGCGCTCCAGCACCTGCCTGATCTCGTCGCGCTCCTGCTCGCTCGCCTCGACGATCGGCAGGCGCGCCCGGCACGAGCAGATGCCGAGCAGCTCGAGCGCGGCCTTCACCGGGATCGGGTTCACGTGAGACACCATCTCGTAGATCGGCCGCAGCTTCGCGTCGATCTCGCGAGCGCGGTCGAGGTCGCCCGACTGCATGGCGTCCCAGATCTCGCGCATCTCCGAACCGACGAGATGCGAGGCGACGAGAACTCCGCCGGCCTCCCCCATCTCCAGGGTGGGGAGGAAGGTTCCGTCGTTCCCGGCCAGGACCCGGAGGCCCTCGACGGGCCCGAGCTCGTCATCGTTCGCCTGCTTGACCGCGACCACGTTCACGATCTCGGCGAGCTCCGCGAGCTGGTCGGCGGGGAGATTCACGACCACCCGCGAGGGGATGTTGTAGAGGACGACCGGGATCCCGGCCGCCCTCGCGACCGCCTCGTAGTGCGCCTTGATCCCCCGGAAGTTCGGCTTGTTGTAGTAGGGGGTCACGGCCAGGACGGCGTCGGCGCCGTTGTCGGCGGCCGCGGCGGAGAGGCGCTCGGAGTGGCGCGTGTCGTTCGAGCCCGTGCCGCAGATCAGGAGCACGTCCGGCCCCACCTCGTCGCGAACCGCGCGCAGCAGGGCCAGCTTCTCCGCGTCGTCCGTGGTCGGGGATTCACCGGTCGTGCCCGACAGGACCAGGCCGTGGGAGCCGTGGTCGACCAGGTGCCGTGCGACCTTGCGGGCGGCGGCCTCGTCCACCGAGAGGTCCTCGGCGAACGGCGTCACCATCGCGGTGATTACCCCTCCGATCTCCGGCATCAACCGGAGGGTACCGAGAACACCTCAGGGAACCGATCGGCCCAGGGATGCGCCTCCTCTAGCTGCGAGGCCACTCGCAGCAGCACGTCCTCGCGGCCGAGCAGAGCGATCAGCTGCACGCCGATCGGCAGGCCATCCTCGCTCCAGCCAAGGGGCAGCGAGATCGCGGGCATGCCGGTCGCGTTGATCAGTGCCGTGAAGCAGGCCGTCCGCTCGCCGCGGTAGATCGTCTGCAGCGGATCGGGCCCGGAGTCGTCGAAGCTCCCCAGCGGCGGTGGCAGCTCCCCCATCGTCGGGGTGAGCAGCAGGTCATGGCCGGCCTCGAACCAGATCCCGATCATCCGTGCGATTGCCTGGTGCTGGCTGACCGCAGCGAGATATTGGCCCGAATGCCGGTTCTTGCCCTCCTGGGCCATCGCCCAGGTAAGCGGCTCGACGTCCTCGGGCCCGAGCTCGCGGCCGAGCAGGGTCCCGAAC
>JBKPTM010000400.1:0-4956 GCA_046765935.1 Actinomycetota bacterium
CGGTCACCCTGGCCGTCCTGGATCGGATGAAGCGAGACGGGACCGACCACGTGCTGCTCGACCTGCGGGAGCTCAGCGAGGCTCGCTTCCCGAGCGTGTTCGCGTCCCTGCGCGAGGCGGGGTACGACCCGCTGCAGGAGCCGATCCCCGTCGCCCCCGCCTCCCACTACGTGATGGGCGGGATCGCCACCGATCTCGAAGGCCGCTCATCCCTTCCCGGGCTGTTCGCCGTCGGCGAGTGCGCCTGCACCGGGCTCCATGGCGCGAACCGCCTGGCCTCGAACTCGCTCACCGAGTGCTTCGTGTTGGGCGCCCGCGCCGCCAAGGCGGCCGCGGCGGAGCCGGACGCCGGTCCCGCGCCCGATTCTCCGGATTGGCGCTTCGACCCGCCCACGACGGCCACTCGTGACGCCGTCTGGGAGCTCGCCGGGCCCCTGCGGAGCTCCGACGGCCTCGAGCGGCTCCTCTCGGACCCCTATCCGCTCGCGCGCCTGATCGCCCGCTTCGCGCTCGAGCGCGAGGAGTCCCGTGGCTCCCATCGGCGCCTCGAATTCCCCGAGCAGGACCCCTCGCTCGACGGGCGCCATCTCCTCATCGCAGGCGAGAACCTGCGGTGGGAGACCTGGAAGTAGGCCTGCCTACCCAAAAAACTGGTAGCTGGCATACTTAAAAGTGCTTAATCGACGCTTAACCCTACTTACTTTTGGGCATGCTTGAATCGCATTCGCCTGAAGGGTCCAGGGCAAGGTTGCCCACACGGACACGGCTTCAGGGGGGATAGGAGAGATCAGGATGTATCAGTTCAGCCGCTCCATCTACCGGGACCTCGTTCCTCGCATCGATGCCTCAGGCGGCGTCGAGCAGACGTTCGCGGCCCGGCGACAGGTTCTGGAGGCATGCGAAGCAACGATTCAGCGGCTCGTCTCCGACCGCCGCTATTTCGCCCGCCCGGCCAAGACGCTTTTCACCGAGGTACGGGAGCACTTTGCGCTCGCCGAGCAGGTGCGGGTCTACATGGTCATCGAGCATCACGTCGGTCAGATCGAGGAGTTCCTCGATTCACTGCCGGCCGACGTGACTTTGGACGGTCAGCAGAGGAGCTGCCTCGCCAGCACTCGCAAGGGCACTCCGTGCCAGCGCGAGCCGCTCCCCGGTATGGACTACTGCCCCTCGCATAAGCACCTCGAGGAGACCTTCGAGGACGACGCGAGGGTGGCGGCCGCGGCCTAGTTTCTGGGGTACGTGTGTGAGCGCGCCCGCCCGGGGGGTCGGGCGCCGCACACACCGCCCGCGTCGCGTCCTCTGTGGCGCACCGCACACTGCCAGCTCAAGCCGGAGCGCCACGCCGCTCGTAGAAGCCGGTGTCACGTTCACACGCGAGCGAGGAAGGCCGGCGATGAGCAAACTCTGGGAGAGCACCTTCAGCGCGATCTATGACCCGCTTCTCTGGGTGGGCGAGCGCGCCGGGATGGCGGAGCGAAGGTCAACGCTGCTCAAACGGGCGAGCGGGCGGGTGCTCGAGCTCGGCGCCGGGACCGGGCTCAACCTTCCGCACTATCCGAACGACCTCGAGGAGCTGGTCCTGACCGAGCCGTCCCCGCCGATGGTCGCTCGGCTCGAGCGCCGGGCGAAGAAGGCGGGGACGCGTTCCTCCGTGATGGTTGCGGATGCCGAGCGACTCCCGTTCGAGGACGACAGTTTCGACACGGTGGTCTCGACGCTGGTCCTCTGCACGGTCGACGACCCGCAACAGGCGATCGGCGAGATCGCGAGGGTCCTCAGGCCGGGCGGCCAGCTGCTCTTCCTCGAGCACGTGCGATCTGACTCGCAGCGCCTGGCTCGCTGGCAGGATCGTCTGCACCGGCCCTGGCACGCCTTCGCCGCCGGCTGCAACGCCAATCGCCCGACCGTCGACATGTTGCGGGAGACGCTCCGGGTGCACGACGTCGTCCACGACCGCTGGAAGTGGATGCCCGCGCTCGTCCACCCGCTGGCCATCGGGATCGCCGCGGCGTAGCGGCCACCAGGCCGCACCGCTTCGCGAAACGGGTTGCGCCTGTCGGCGCACCCTCGCATTAAGGGCGAAGCCCCGAGCGGTTAGGTGGGGCGGCCGCTCGTGGCCGTAGATCCCGCGGCGGTGTTTGTGGCCGCCGAATATGGGGCGAAGCCGTCCCTATAACGTCGCGACATGCTCTTGGGCGTCGACGTCGGTGGGACATTCACCGACGCCGCGCTGCTCGATGGCGACGTCCTCCACACGGCGAAGGTGCCGAGCACGCCGGAGGATCAGTCCCGCGGCGTGATCGAGGCGGTCGAGGAGGTGCTGCGGCGCGCGGAGGCGAAGCCGGCCGACGTCCTCGGCTTCACCCACGGGATGACCGTCGGTACGAACGCCCTGCTCGAGGAGCGCGGGGCACGCACGGCCCTGGTCGCCACGCGCGGATTCTCGGACCTGCTCGAGATCGGCCGCCAGGACCGCCCCAGCCTGTACCACCCCTGCAGGGCGAAGCCGCGGCCGCTCGTGGAAGCCGACCTCAAGCTCGAGGCCGCCGAGCGGATCGACGCGAGCGGCGTTGTCGAGGAGCTGTCCGATGAGGAGGTCGCCCGCCTCATCGATCGGCTGCAGGAGAGCGACGCCGAGTCCGTTGCGGTCTGCCTGCTCTTCGCATTCCGCGATCCCGCCCACGAGCAGCGGATCGCCTCGGCGCTGCGCGAGGCCCTGCCGGACCTCCACGTCTCGACCTCCCACGAGGTCCTCCCCGCCTTCCGGGAGTACGAGCGCTTCTCGACCACGGTGATCGACGCCTACCTCTCCCCCCTGCTCGGCCGCTACCTGGGCAGCCTCGCCGAGGCCTGCCGTGAGCGCGGCCTGGCCGAGCCGGAGGTGATGCGCTCCTCCGGCGGCACCGCCGATGCCGCCGAGGCCGCACGGGCAGGCGCCTGGAGCGTGCTCTCGGGACCCGCGGGCGGCGCCGTCGGAGCCGGGTTGCTCGCCCGGATCGCCGAGCACCCCAACGCGATCGGCATCGACATGGGCGGCACCTCCTGCGACGTCTGCGTGGTCGAGGCTGGTGAGGTGAGGCGGACCGACTCGCGGGAGATCGAGGGCCGCCCGATCCAGCTGCCGATGGTGGATGTCCACACCGTCGGCGCGGGCGGCGGCTCGATCGGGTGGCGCGACGCCGGCGGCGCCCTCCGCGTGGGCCCACGCTCGGCCGGAGCCGAGCCGGGACCCGCCTGCTACGGCCGCGGAGGCACAGAGGCCACCGTCACCGACGCCAACCTCCTGCTCGGGTACCTGTCAGCCGACTCGGACCTCGCGGGCGGCGTCGCCCTCGACGTCGATGCGGCGCGAAGCGCGGTCGCCTCGCTCGGTGAGCAGCTCGACCTCGACGAGGTCGCGACGGCCGAGGGGATCGTGCGCGTAGCCAACCAGGAGATGATCCGGGCACTGCGCGTGGTCACCGTGGAGCGGGGCGTCGACCCGCGCGACTACGCGCTGCTGCCCTTCGGCGGCGCGGGCCCGATGCACGCTGCGGCACTCGCCGACGAGCTCGAGATCACCCGCCTGGTCTGCCCGCGTGCAAGCGGCGTGCTCTCGGCGCTCGGCCTGATCGCAGCGGGCCACCGCCGCGACACGGCCCGCACCCTGCTGCTCTCGGCCGAGGAGATCACGGCGGAGCGGGTTGCCAGCGAGGTGAGGGCCCTGAGCGAGCCGCTCCTCGCCGGGATGGAGGCGGCGGAGCTCGAGGTCGTCTACGAGCTCCGCTACCGCGGCCAGGCCTTCGAGCTACCCGTCCCTGGGCCGGCCGAGCCGGATCCCGATCGCCTCGCCGAGGACTTCGCCCGCGAACACGAGGCCCGCTACGGGTATCGCGACCCCGAGGGCAGGCTCGAGCTCGTGACGATCCGGGTGGCGTCCGTCGAGCCCGGCCCCGAGCCGCGCCCGACCGCGGCCACGGACGGCCGCCTCGAAGAGAGCGAGCGCGAGGCGCGATTCGGGGGCGAGTGGGTGAGCACCCGGGTGTTGCGCGGGGAGCCGGAGTCCGGCTTCGCCGCGGAGGGTCCCTGCGTCTTCGAGCTGCCGGAGGCGACCCTCGTGCTGCCGCCCGGCTGGAGCGCCACTGTCGACACGGCCGGGACGATCACGGCCGAAAGGGGCGAGGGCCAATGAGCGCGCTCGACCCTGTCGCGCTCCAGGTGATGACCGGCGCGTTGCGCGCCGCCTGCGACGAGATGGGCGCGGTCCTGATCCGCTCCGCCCATTCGCCAAACATCACCGAGCGCCACGACTGCTCGACGGCCCTCTTCGATCCAACCGGCGAGCTCGTCATGCAGGCCGAGCACATTCCGGTGCACCTCGGCTCGATGCCCGATGCGGTTGCCGCGATCGTCGATGAGGAGCACCACGACGGCGATCTCTGGATCCTCAACGACCCGTACCGCGGCGGGACCCACCTGCCCGACATCACGCTGATCAGCCCCGTCTTCCACGAGCGCGCGCTGCTCGGCTTCTCGGCCTCCCGCGCCCACCACGCCGACATCGGCGGCCCAACGCCCGGTGGGATGCCGGCGCTCTCGGTCACGCTCGACGAGGAGGGCGTCGTGATCCCGCCGACCCGGGCGGACGACGAGGTCCTCTCGGACCTCGCCTCACAAATGCGCAACCCGGAGCAGCGCCTCGCCGACCTCCGCGCTCAGCGGGCCGCGAATCTGACCGGGATCACGCGCATGCGGCAGCTCGCGGAGCGTCAGGGCGTTGAGCAGCTGCGCGCCGCGACCGCCGAGATCCTCGACTACGCCGAACGACGCACCCGCGCCGCGCTCGAGGGGATGCCCGACGGCGAGAGCTCGGCGGAGGACGTGCTGGAGGGCCTCGACGGTGACATCCCGCTTCGGGTGACGGCGACCGTCAGCGGCGACTCGCTGGAGCTCGACTTCGAGGGGACCGCCGAG
>JBKPTM010000401.1:0-1458 GCA_046765935.1 Actinomycetota bacterium
GGTGCCGTCGTCCGACAGCGGCTTGACATGCGCGGGGCGGGCGTGGCGCGCCAGCACCGCATCGAGCACCTGGTCGAAGCGCGCCTCGACTGCGGCGCGCCCGTGTAGCCGCAGGATGTGCCTGCGGCCCCGGCGGGCCAGCCGGCGCCAGGGAACCCGGCGTCGGAGTAGGCGCTCGATCCCCGCCGCGAACTCGGATGGGTCGTCGGCGATCAGGACTTCGCGTCCATCGCGAACGCCTAGTCCCTCGGCGCCCACGCTGGTGGTCACGGTCGGTGTCCCGACCATCAGGGCCTGGACGATCTTGCGCTTGGTGCCGGCGCCGTAGCGGAGCGGAACCACGGAAACCCGAGCGCTGTTCAGGTAGGGGATGACCGAGGGCACCCAGCCGACGACCTTCATGTGGGGGAGCCCGGCTGCCAGATCGCCTATGTGCTCTCCGGCGTCCGTGCCGACGATCGAGATCTCATGCTCGGAGAGCAGTGCCGGATCGAGGCGCGGCACGATCTCCTCGCACAAATACGAGGCGGCGTCGAGGTTGGGGGCGTGCAGGAAGTTGCCGAGGAAGAGGATCCCGCGCCGCTTGCTCAGGGGCACGGGGGAGCGCGCGAGCTCCTCGGTGTCGGGAAGCGTGAGCGCGAAGTCGTCCTGCCCGGTGAGGTCGTTGATCAGGTCCGCCTCCTTCTGTGAGACGGTGAGAACCGCATCCGCGGCGGCGTAGGCGTTCAGCTCCCTGATCAACTCACCCGCCTGGTTCGAGTCGAGCTGGCCTGGAGCGGATGTATCTCGGACTCCGAGGCGCTCCCGAATGTCGCGCACGAAATGGAGGTCGACCGAGTCGACCACCACCCGCGTCGAGGGCGCCGCTTCGCGCAGCTCGGGCAGGAAGCGCTCCGCGACATGCCAGAAGGCGATGATCGCGAGTTCGAATCCGTCGACGTCGCGGATCGAATCGAGCTTCCTGAGCGGGGCGTGGACCTCGACTCCGCGCTGCTCGAGGAGGCGCGCGTAGCGCTCCGGGTCGGTTGGCATGCGCAGGCAACCGAACGTCACCTCCCAGCCTCGACGCTGGAGCATTTCGATCACGTGCAGGACGCGCAGCAGGCCGCTCTCCCGGTCGAACTCCGGCAGCCGCGGGGAGATCACGAGAGCGCGTCGGGACCTCATCGATCCCCGTTCCCGAGGGCCACAACGCGCGCCTCCGGCTGATAGTAGACAGGCGCTCCGGCCTGGCCGGCACGGAGGGAGAAGTCGACCAGGGCATCGTCGGGCGAGGCGCCGCTCCCTTCGACGCCGCCGAGCCGGTCGAACAGCTCGCGCTTGGTGGCGACGAGAGGCGGCGAGCAGAAGTCGACCTTCCGGACGAAGCGGTACTCCGGCCGGTCGGGGTCGGAATCGCCCTCGCCGCGGCGCTCGCGCTTGCCGTCGGCGAGGATCCCGCCGGCCTCCTCGAGGAAC
>JBKPTM010000402.1:0-5350 GCA_046765935.1 Actinomycetota bacterium
TTCCCATTGCCCTCCGTACAAACCGGCGAGCCCCCGGGGCGGGTAAGGGTCATTCCCAATAGTGCGTAAGGCCCTGGCTGGTTTACTAGGTGAGGACCATGCGGTGTCCGTCTTGTGGCAACGAGAACCGCGAGGGCGCGCGGTTCTGCGACTCCTGCGGAACCGAGCTGATCGCGGCGGAGGCTCCGGCCGAGGTGCACGCGGCCGAGCCGCTCCCTGCAGACGTCCCGACCGAGATAGCAGGCCGCTACCAGGTGCGGGGCTTCCTCGGCCAGGGCGGTCGCAAGCGGGTCTATCTCTCCACCGACACCACCAGCGGGGCCGAGGTTGCGGTGGCCCTCTACGACACCGCGGGGGTGGGCGCGGGGATCCAGGCGCGTGCGCGGCGGGAGGCCGATGCGATGCGCAAGCTCGGGGATCACGCGCACGTCGTCACTGTCCTCGATACAGGGGAGGACGACGGCAACCCCTTCATCGTGAGTCGGTACATGCCCGGTGGCGACGTCCAGGGTCTGCTCGCAGCCGCGGGCGGCCACCTCGAGGTGGGGCGCGCCGTCGAGATCGCATCGGACGTCACCCGAGCGCTCGAGCACGCCCACGCGCGCGGCATCGTCCACCGCGACCTGAAGCCCGCCAACGTCTGGATCGATGACGACGGCCATGCCAGGCTCGGGGACTTCGGGCTGGCCACGACCGAGGCGCGCTCCAGGGTCAGCGGCGGCACGCTGGTCGGCACCGTCGCCTACCTGCCTCCGGAGCAGGCTCTCGGCCAGGCCTCCGGGCCGCGGAGCGACCTCTATTCGCTCGGCGCGCTCCTCTACGAGATGCTCACCGGCCAACCCCCCTTCCCGGGCGACGACGCCGTCTCGATCATCAGCCAGCACCTGCACGCCGACCCGGTGCCGCCCTCTCGGCACAACCCGGACGTGCCGGAGGCGCTCGACCGGGCCGTCATTGCCCTGCTCGCCAAGCGCCCGGAGGACCGCCCCGCCAACGCCGCCGACGCCCGGGAGCTCGTTTGCGCCGCGCTCGAAGAGAAGCCCGACGAGGTCGCTGAGGCCCGTCCCGCCAATCCGCTGGAGAGTCTCGCCGGCGGAGTCTTCGTCGGTCGCGAGGAGGAGCTCGAGAGGCTGCGCGAGGCGGTCGACGGAGCGCTCGCGGGCCGCGGCTCTCTGCAGCTTCTGGTGGGTGAGCCCGGAATCGGCAAGACCCGGGCGGCCGAGGAGCTCGCGACGTACGCGCGGGTGAGCGGCGCCCGGGTCTACTGGGGCCGCTGCCGCGAGGACGAGGGCGCGCCCGCCTACTGGCCCTGGGTGCAGGCGATCCGCTCCTACGCTCGCGACGCGGACCCGGTGGCCCTCGCGTGGCAGCTTGGCGGCGGGGCCGCGGAGGTCGCGCAGCTGATCCCCGAGGTCGCCGAGAAGCTCGACATCGAGCCGGCCACGCGATCGGACAGCGAGGAGGCCCGCTTCCGGCTCTTCGACTCCGTGACCAGCCTGCTCCTGGCGGCGGCCCGCGACCGCCCGCTGGTGATCGTCCTCGACGATCTCCACTGGGCCGATGAGCCGTCCCTGCTGCTGCTCCGCTTCGCCACCAGGGAGCTCGCCTCCAGCGGCCTGCTCATCCTCGGGACCTACCGCGACGTCGAGCTCGGCCGCCACCACCCGCTCGCCCGCGTGCTCGGCGAGATCTCCGGGGTCGAGGGCAGCGCGCGCATCCCGCTGCGCGGTCTCGGGATCGGCGCGGTCGAGCGCTACATCGAGATGACCGCCGGCGCGCCTGCTCCGCCTGGCCTCGCCGAGGCCGTGCAGCAGCAGACCGACGGGAATCCGTTCTTCGTCGGCGAGGTCGTCCGTCTGCTCGCCAGCGAGGGCCGGCTGACTGCAGGGGGCGACGTCGCAGACCTCCAGATCCCCCAGGGTGTCCGCGAGGTGGTCGGGCGCCGGCTCGACCGGCTGAGCGAGGAGACCAACCAGGCGCTCCGCGTCGCCGCGGTGATCGGGCGGGAGTTCGAGGAGGATGTTGTGCTGCAGGTAGCCGATCTCAGCCCCGAGCAGCTGATGAGGGCGGCCCCGGAGGCGATCGCGGAGCGGCTCGTCACCGACCTCGGGGACGGCCGCTACTCCTTCGCCCACGCGCTGGTGCGCGACACGCTCTATGAGGAGCTCACCCCGGCGAAGCGCTCGGCGCTGCATGAGCGCGCCGGCCGGGCGATCGAGCGGATCTGCGGCGAGAACGTCGACGAGCGCCTCGGCGAACTCGCCCACCACTTCCTCGAGGCGGCCCCGCGCGGCGATCTCGCGAAGGCGATCGACTACGCGCAGCGCGCCGGCGCGCAGGACATGGAGCAGCTGGCCTATGAGGACGCTGTCGACGTCTACGGGCGGGCGCTCGAGGTGCTCGACCTGATGGACGAGCCGGACGAGGCCCTGCGCTGCAGGCTGCTGCTCAACCTCGGCGGCGCCGAGGCGAAGTCCGCGCGGGTGGCCGACGCCCGCGCCGCCTTCGAGAGAGCGGCTGAGTCGGCGCGCCGCCTGGACGACACGGACGCGCTGGTCGGCGCCGCGATCGGCATCGCGCTGATGAGCGACGCCGGGCGGCTCGACGAGCAGCTCCTCACACTGCTGGACGAGGCCCTGGAGAGGATTGGGCCCGAGCGGAGCGCCAGGCGGGCCGCCCTGCTCAGTGCGAAGTCCGCGGAGCTCTACTGGGTCAACAATGACGTGAGCGAGTCGGAGCGCCTCGTCGACGAGGCGATCGAGATCGCACGGGAGATCGACTCGCCGCCCACCCTCGCGGCCGCTCTGCAACGGAAGATCTTCATCCCGTCCGGCCCCGAGGCGTCGCGCGAACGACTGGCGCTCGCCGACGAGATGGTCGAGCTGGGCGAGGCGTGCGGCGACCGCGAGGCCGTCGTGCGAGGGCACGCGTACAGGCTCTGGTCCTACCTCGAGCTCGGCGACATTCCGGCGGTCGATCGCGAGCTGGAGCTCTACGCGCGGCTGGCCGACGAGCTGCGGATGCCGGAACACACCTGGCACACCTTCGCGCTGCGTGGCATGCGCGCACTGCTGGACGGCGACATCGAGGAAGCTGAGAGGCTCGCGCAGGAGGCGAGGCGGGCCGGGGACCGGGCAGAGCAGCCGCTCGCCCAGCAGTACTTCGGCATCCAGATGATCCAGGTCCGCAGCATGCAGGGGCGCGCCGGAGAGCTCCTGCCGGCGGTGCGCGATCTGGCCGAGCGCTTTCCCGGCATCCCCGCCTGGCGCGGCGGACAGGTGACCCTCGCGGCTCGGTCGGGCGATGCCGACCTCGCCCAGCGCGAGCTGGATCGATTGGCCGCCGACGACTTCAACGCCTTCCCGAGAGACGTCAACTGGTTCGCGGCGATGAGCCTGATCGGCGAGGCGATCGCGATGATCGACGCGGACCAGTACGCCGAGCGCGCCTACGAGCTGCTGCTGCCCTACGAGGGGCTGGTGACAGTCGTGGCCCGGGCCGCGGCGTGCAACGGCCCCGTCGACCGGGTGCTCGGCCTGCTCGCCCAGAGCATGGGCCGGCTGGACGACGCGGAGCGGCACCTCGGCAACGCGGTTGAGATCACAACCCGGATGAACGATCGCCCGGGGATGGCGCTCTGCGGGCTGGCGCTGGCCGAGGTGCTCCTGCAGCGCGACCGGGAAAACGACCGCGAGCTCGCCCTCGAGCTCCTCTCGACGGTCCTCTCCACGGCGCGTGAGATGGGGGCACGCTGGATCGCCGACCGGGCGCTCGAGGACCGACTAGAGGCCCAGGGCATCACGGGAGTGGACGTAACGACCTCGATCGACGACATGGTCTCCGCGCTCGAGGAGGAGCAGCCGGACATGCGCGCCCACATGGCGCCCGACGGGACGGTGGCGATCCTGTTCAGCGACATCGAGGACTCGACCGTGCTCACCGAGCGGCTCGGCGACGAGCGCTGGCTCCAGCTGCTGCGCGAGCACAATGCGATCTTCCGCGAGCAGGTCTCGCGCCACGACGGCTATGAGGTGAAGAGCCAGGGAGACGGCTTCATGCTGGCCTTCCCGGACCCCTGCGAGGCGCTCGAGTGCGCGATCGACGTGCAGCGCGCCTTCGCCGAGCGGGAGGCGGACGAGTCGAGCGAGCCGCTACGCGTGCGGATGGGCCTGCACACGGGCGAGGTGATCTCCGAGGAGGGCGACTACTTCGGCAAGAACGTGATCCTCGCGGCCCGCATCGCCGCGCAGGCGATGGGCGGCGAGATCCTCGTCTCCGAGGAGCTGCGGCAGGCCGTCTCCAGCGGGGACGGCGACGGCCTGCGATTCGACGACGGCCGCGAGCTCGAGCTCAAGGGCCTCGCCGGCAGCCATCGCGTCTACCGAGCCGAGTGGCTGGAGTCCGACGCGGCCTCCTCGGCCTCCGTTGCCTGACGACGGCACACTCGAGCCGCTCACCCCGGCGCTCCACAAGGGCGCCGCCGATGCGCTCGCCGATGCTTTCACCGACGATCCGGGCTGGCGCTCGGTCGGTCCCCGCGATCCCGCCCGCCGCCAGAGGTTCATCTACCGGACCAGCCTCGCCACGTTGCGAGTCGCCGGGCGCTGGGCCGGTCCTTCCTGGTGCATCACCGAGGGCGGCGAGCCGGTCGGCGTCCTTGCCGGCTGTGCGCCCGGGCTGTGGCCGCCGCCGAACCTGCGCAGCCTCATTCTGCTCGCACCCGGCCCGCTGCTCGCTGGGCCTGCCGTCCTGGCGCGCTCGCTCGGCGCCGAGCGAGTCTTCGAGCGGGGCTATCCGGACCACGACGTCTTCGTGGTCGTCATCTTCGGCGTCCGGCGGGCCTATCAACGGAAGGGAGTTGGCCGGCGACTGATGGCCGAGGCGCTGGCGAGGGCCGACGAGTCCGATGTGCCCGCTTTCCTCTGGACATCCAATCCGGACAACCTGCCCTACTACCGCTCCCACGGCTATGAGGTGGTCGGCGACGAGACCACGATCCCGGGCGGGGCCTCGAACTGGTTCATGGAACGACCGGCGGTCACGAGGGCGTGAGGGGAGAGCGGCGCGGGTTCTCCGCGGCCGCCTTACAGTTCGTCGGCCAATGGAGGGCGCTCGGGAAGTGGTCAGAGGACGGCGGATGCGGCTACGTGCGTCGATCGTCGTTCCGGCGATCGCGTTCGCGGCGATCGCGGCCGCGGCGCTGATCGCGCTGCCTAAGCTGAGCGGCGGCGACTCGAAGCCCGCGGCGAGCAAGCTCGCCTCGGTGAAGCTCGCGCCCGAGCCCTGGCAGGGGCGAGACAAGCCGAAGTACCGATCCGAGGAGTCGCTGCAGAGGGCGGCGCCCTGGGCC
>JBKPTM010000403.1:0-6826 GCA_046765935.1 Actinomycetota bacterium
TCCAGGTTCTACCGAACGGGAGACGGCCACCCCTTGTCTCAGCGCGCGTCGACGCGCGCGCCCGACCAGATCGACCACGCACCCAGGCCCAGGCACATGGTCCCGCTGGCGCGATTCGACCAGGCCGTCAGGCGAGGACTCGACACGACCCTCGACCGGATCGTTCCCGATCCGAGCGCGTACATCGAATCCGAAGCCAGGCCCACCAGGCAGAAGACCACGCCCAGGACCAGGATCTGCGACCAGGCGGCGCCACTGTCCGAGTGGACGAACTGGGGAAACAGCGCCAAGAAGAACAGCGCGACCTTGGGGTTGGTCAACTCGACGAACACGCCGCGGCGGAGGAAGCGCCTTCCGCGCGGCACACCGGTCTCTTGCTCGATCCCGCCCGCCCATGAGCGGTCACGCAGAACGCGGATGCCAAGGAAGAGGAGATAGGCGCCGCCGACGTAGTGCAGGACGGCCAGTGCAGTGACGGAGGACGCAAGCAGCGCCGCGAGCCCGACGCAGGTGGCAGCGACGTAGATGCTCGCGCCGATCGCGCAACCGAGAGCCGCCGCCAGCCCGGCGCGGCGTCCGGCCCGGAGGCCCTGCGAGACCACGTACATGTTGCTCGGGCCGGGCAGGGCCGCGAATCCGGCGGCGATCACCACGAAGGTCAGGAGCGTTGCCGGCTGAGGCATGCGTCGTAGTGTGCCTCAACTTCGTGGCGGCGCCCAGATCGAGCAATCCGGCAACATCACCCCGATGACCGACGCCTACGTGCTCGACGCCGTCCGCACGCCCTTCGGCAGGTACGCCGGAGGGCTGGCCGGTGTCCGCCCCGATGACCTGGCGGCGCACGTCGTCAGTGCGATCCTCGAGCGCTCGCCCGGACTGGATCCCGAACGGATCGAGGACGTCACCTTCGGCAACGCGAACGGCGCCGGCGAGGAGAACCGGAACGTCGCGCGGATGGCCGTCCTGCTCGCTGGCCTCCAAACCAGCATTCCCGGCAACACCGTCAACCGCCTTTGCGCATCCAGCCTGGACGCGGCGATCCAGGCGAGCCGCGCGATCGAGACAGGCGACGCCTCGCTCATCCTCACCGGCGGCGTCGAGTCGATGAGCCGGGCACCGTGGGTCGTGCTCAAGCCCGACCGTGGCTTCGATCGCTCACACGAGACGATGCACTCCACGACCCTGGGCTGGCGGATGGTCAATCCGCGGATGCCGGACCAGTGGACGATCTCGCTCGGAGAGAGCGCGGAGCTGATCGCCGAGCGGTGGGAGATCAGCCGGGAGGCGCAGGACGAGTTCGCGCTGCGCAGCCATCGCAACGCCGCGAAGGCCTGGGAGGACGGCTTCTACTCGGAGTGGGTGGTGCCGGTCCCCGACACCGAGCTCGAGCGCGACGAGGGGATCCGCCCGGACACCAGCATGGAGAAGCTCGCCAAGCTGCGGCCCGCGTTCAAGGAGGGCGGCAGCGTGACCGCCGGCAACTCCTCCCCCCTCAATGACGGCGCCGGCGCCGTTCTGGTCGGGAGCGAGCGCGCGGCCGAGGAGATCGGCCGCGAGCCAATCGCCCGGATCGCCGGCCGCGGCGTTCACGCCGTCGACCCGGACATCTTCGGGATCGCCCCCGTCGAGGCGGCGAACCAGGCGCTCGAGCGGGCCGGCATCGGCTGGGGGGACGTCTCGGTGGTCGAGCTCAATGAGGCCTTCGCCTCGCAGTGCCTCGCCGACATCGCCGGCTGGGACGGACTCGACCCGGAGAACGTGAACCCGAACGGCGGGGCGATCGCTCTCGGCCACCCGCTCGGCGCATCTGGGGCACGCGTGCTCGGTGGCCTAGCCCACGAGCTGCGGCGGCGCGGGGGCGGCTGGGGCGTGGCCGCGCTCTGCATCGGGGTGGGACAGGGACTGGCCGTGGTCCTCGAGGCCTGAGCCGGCGCGACCATGTGTAGGGTCGATATCCCCACGAAAGGACTCGACTCATGGCTGAGATAGGCGAGATCCGCTTCAGCGACTGCTGGCCCGGTCCGCCAACGCGTAGGCCCAATGCCGGTTCCGAGTAGCTTCAGTCGACCAGGTCATTTCGACGGAAGGAATGCGCTGTGACCGAGATCGTGTTTGCCATTCCCATCATGCGTGGGAAGGAGGATTTTGATCGGCAGGTGAGGGACGAGATGACGGGCGCTCGCCGGGACGAGTATGAGGCCGCCCTGAAGGACGCCGGGATCACGCGCCAGTCCGTCTGGCACCAACACACGCCGGATGGGGGCAAGCTCGCCATCGTTTACATCGAGGGAGCAGATCCGGAAGCCCACCAGCGGTTTGTCGCCTCAGGTTCGGAGATCAGTCGGTGGTTCGTTGAGGAGATGCAGGGAGTGCATGGACGTGACGTCTCGCAACCGCCTCTTCCGGTCGAGCACGTCCTCGACATTCGCGTGGGGGGCGACGCTCAGAGCTGAGAGCTCGGCAGGGTCTCCGGCAGTCCGAAGTGGCGGAAGACGCCGGTGTCGAGGAACCAGGTGACCGCCGCGATCCCGGCGCCGGCGAGCGTCAGCACGAACAGTCCGCGCGGGAGGCCGATCCCCTGGTCCGGGTCGGGGAGATAGCAGCCGAAGGCCGGTTGGGCATTGGCCCGGGTGGGCACCAGGCGCAGCGGCGCGCCCCGGTCCTCCTCTCGGGAACGAAGGAACGCGGCGATCGCCTCGTGCCCCTCGTACTCGAGCGGCAGCGGCGGCATCGTGAGCAGGGCATCGCCCGTGAGCACCGAGACCATTCCGTTGACGTCACCCCTCTCGACCGCGTCGGCGAAGCGCGCGACGAGCTCGCGCTCGCCCGGCGAGCGCGGCAGGGGCGTCCGCTCGCTGTCGGCGGGGCGAGTCTCGAGCGCGGCCCTCGCGCGCTGTAGGGCGCTGTTCACCGAGACCTCGCTGGTTTCGAGCATCCCCGCGGCCTCCGCCGCGCGAAAGCCGAGCACGTCGCGCAGCACGAGCACCGCCCGCTGCTGTGGCGGCAGGTGCTGCAGGGCGGCGACGAACGCGAGCGACACCGCCTCCTTCGTCTCGTAGCGCGCCTCCGGTCCAGGGGAGGTTGCCTCGATCTCCTCGAGCAGCGCGTCGGGGTACGGCTCGAGCCAGAGCGGCTCCCCGCGACGGGTGGGCTCGGGAACCTCGAATGGGATCGCCGGGACCTCGCGCGGCCGCCGGTCCTTATCCCGCAGCGCGTTGAGGCAGCGGTTGGTGGCGATGCGGTAGAGCCAGGCTCGCAGGGAGTTCCGCTCCTCGTAGTCCTCGAGCCCGCGCCAGGCCGCCAGCAGTGTCTCCTGGACCATGTCCTCCGCGTCCTGCACCGAGCCCAGGATCCGGTAGCAGTGGATCTGCAGCTCGCGGCGGTAGGGATCGGTCAGCGCGCGGAACGCGTCCTCGTCTCCCCGACGAGCGAGACTGAGCGTCGTCTCGGGCACCGCACCGATCCTGGCACACCCTCTCCTGTCTCGGCCGTTGACGCCTGCAACACCATCCGGGCCGCAAATTCATCGCTGAGTTCCTCTCTGGCGCGGTGTTTCGTCAAGCAGAAGGACAAAACACCGACGAAAGGAGAACCAAAATGGGAAAGGTCGTGATCAGCGAAAATGTCTCACTGGACGGAGTCATCCAGGACCCCTCCGGTGACGAGGGATTCGAGCGGGGCGGCTGGGTCGGCCACGTCCAGGACCGCCCGGCGGTCGGCCAGGCCGCGCTCAACGATGCGCTGGGCGCCGAGGCCCTGCTCTGGGGTCGGCGGACCTACGAGTTTCTGGCCGCGCGGTGGCCGTCCCGGACGGGGGCGTTGGCGGACCGGCTGAGCAGCCTGCCCAAGTACGTCGTCTCGTCGACGCTCGAGGATCCGGACTGGGACAACACAACGGTGCTGAAGGGCGACGCGGTGGAGGAGGTGTCGAAGCTGAAGGAGGAGCTGGACGGAGAAATCGTCATCGCCGCCAGCATCCAGCTCGTCCGGACGCTGCTGGAGCACGACATCGTCGACGAGGTGCGGCTGCTGGTCTTCCCGGTCGTGCTCGGGGCCGGCGAGCGCCTCTTTGCCGACACCAGCGAGGAGAAGCCGATGCGGCTCGTCGACACCCAGAGCGGTGACGGCGTCGCCTTCCTGACCTACGAGCTCGTCCGAGGGGAAGCGCGCTAGGGCACGACCTTCGAGTTGCGGGGCTGGCGCTGTGCGCATAGGGTCGGCTTGATGTCTCGTCTCGCGCCGCCCGCGCTCATCGTGCTGTGCGCACTTGTCGGCTGCGGCGGTGGAGGAGGCGACTCGAGCTCCTCGACCGACAGCTCCACCCCGACGAGTACCACGGCGACCCAGGTCCCGACCGTCAATCTCGTCAAGGCCGGCGCCACGAAAACGAAGATCAACGGTGACTGGCTGGTAGCCGGCGATGGCGCGATCTGGCTGACCGACGACACGAAGATCCACCGACTCAACGCCAAGACCGGCCAGCCCGACGGGGAGGTCCCGGTTCCGGGCGGGCCCTGTCTCGGTGGCGCGTACGGGTTCGGGGCCCTTTTCGCCGAGACTTGTTACAACGACGAGGGCCTCGTCCGGGTCGATCCGAGCTCGCTCAAGGTCACCGATCAGATCTCGCTGCCTACCCCGGATCTCTACAACCAGGAGGGCTCGATCGCCGCGGGGGAGGGCGCCGTCTGGCTGATCATCGACGGCCAGGGATGTGAGGCGTGCGTGCTGGCCGGCTTCGACCCGGACACCCTGAGGATGACCCATGAGATCGAGCTCGACCCGGGGGCGGCCTCGGTTGCGGTTGGCAACGGCCTGCTGTGGGTCAGCGATTCAAAGGCGAACCGCGTGCTCCGCGTCGACCCGCGCACGGATGAGGTCCTCGGCAGCACAGACGTCGGCGGGCTGCCCCAGTACCTCACCGTCGATGAGAACGGCGCCTGGGTGCTCAACCAGCTGGAGGGAACGGTGATGCAGCTAGACCCGGGCACGGGCGAGGTCGTGAAGACGATCGATGCGGACGTCGCGGGCGCAGGCGGCTCGATCACCGTCGGCGAGGGGTCGGTCTGGGTCCGCGGCACGCTCAAGCTCCTCACGCAGATCGACTCGGCGACCGGCGAGGTCGTGGCGCGCTATGGCCCCGACGAGGGCAGTGGGGACGCACTTGTCGACGACGGTGTTCTCTGGGTATCTGCGTTCGACGCCGAGACCGTCTTCCGGATCCCTCTTGCGGACCTCCGATGATCGGGCACGACCGCTCACACCGTTCGCAAGGCCACGGTAGGCGGCATCCGAGATGCTCGAACGGCCGGCATCAGGCCGGCGAACGCGCCGATCAGGATGGCCGAGGCGATCCCGCCCAACCACGCCTCGGCGGGGATCACGACGGACCAGCTCTTCGAGGTCGCGTAGGTGGCCGTTGCGATGGCCCCCGCCAGCACGCCGATGACGCCGCCCATGACGGCGAGCAGAATCGACTCGGCGAGGAACTGCGTCCGGATCTGGCCCTCGGTTGCACCGAGGGCGCGACGTAGCCCGATCTCGGAGCGGCGCTCCAGGACCGAGATGACCATGATGTTCGCGACGCCGACCGCCCCCACGAGCAACGCGACCGCCCCCAGGCCGAGGAAGAGGCCGTTGAGCGCGCTCTTGGCCGCCGCCCGCGCGGTGAGCGCGTCCGAGGGCTGGCTGACGTTCACCTCGCTGGGTGATTCCGGGTTCGCGGTCTGGGCGAGGAGGGACTGGACGGTGTCGACCTGGTCGGTCTCCGCCCGGATATAGATCGTGCTCGGTGGCCCGAGCGTTGAGGTCCCCTTGTAGAAGCCGGTGTAGTTGAGATAGCGCCGCGCGGCGGGATATCCGACGAGGACGCTGGTGTCGATCTCGTCGGCCAGCGTGACGGGATCGAGGATCCCGGCGAGGTAGAACCATTGCCCGCCCAGCCAGATGCGCCCGCCCGGTCGGATGCGGTCGATCCCCAGCCGCTCGGCGGCGACGGCGCCAAGAACTGCAACCGGCTCCCTCGCCGTCGCTGCATTGAGGAAGCGGCCCTGGGCGACCCGGGAGCCGATCGCCGGAAGCAGGTTGAGGCTGGCCGCCTGGACCTGCAGCCCGTTGGTTTCGGCGGTGGGTATCAAGGGGCTGCGGTAGACCTTGGCGTCCTCCACGAAGCCCGTATTGGCCTCCCGCTCGACGCCCGGTATGCGCTGGATCATCGATGGCGCCGGAACCGGGAGCTCGGCTTGGGCGCCCGTGAGCGTCTGACCCTTCTCGACAGTGAGCAGGTTCGTCCCGAGCCGATCGATCTCCCGGAGCAACCCGGCTTGAGAGGAAGAGGAGAGGCCAAGCACGGCGACGATCGATGCGACTCCGATCGCGATGCCGAGCGCCGAGAGGGCGGCGCGGAGGCGCCGGGTGCGAAGGCCGACGCTCGCCACTCGGGCCAGGTCGGCAAACCCGAGCCGCGCGGGGGCGAGCGTGCTCACGCCGCGAGCTCCGCCGGAGCGCTGTCCGCGACGATCTCACCGTCGAGCACCTCGACCTGGCGCGGCAGATCGGCGGCCAGGTCGCGGTCGTGAGTGATCACCACGATCGTCGCCCCCTCCGCGTTGAGGCTCTCGAGCAACTCGACGATCGCTGCCCCTGAGGCGCTGTCGAGGTTCCCGGTCGGCTCGTCGGCGAGCACGATCGCCGGCTCGATCACGAGCGCGCGCGCGAGCGCGACGCGCTGCTGCTCGCCGCCCGACAGCTGCGACGGGCGGTGGGCGGCGCGGTGGTCCATCTCGACGCGCGCGAGCGCCTCCTGCGCGCGCCGGCTGGCGTCCGGCAC
>JBKPTM010000404.1:0-6359 GCA_046765935.1 Actinomycetota bacterium
CTCGAGGCCACTGACCGGGCCTGGATCTCAACGATTCACGGCTTCTGTCGCAGGCTGCTCGCCTCCCACCCGGCCGCCGCCGGCATCGATCCTCGCTTCCGCGTCGTCGACGAGGCGGAGGCCGAGCGGCTGGCGATCCGCGCGTTCGACTCCGCTCTCGGGGAAATGGTCGAGTCGGGCGAACCCGAGGCGCTCGAGCTCGCCGCAGCCAACCGCCGCCGGACGCTCCTCGAGATGACGCGCGGCGCCTACGACGAGCTGCGTAGCCACGGCGACCCCAACCCGGCTTTGCCACAGCTCGCACCGCCGGACGCGGCCGCGGCGATTACGGCCCTCATCGAGGCAGCTCGCGCGGCTCACGCCGAGTGCGAAGAGGCAAGCGGCAATTCGGTCGCCAGCCGCGAGCGGATCGCCTCGGCGATTCAGCTCGACCCGGCGTTGCCTCCGGACGACGACCTGCTCGAGTCCCTGCGCGACCTCGAGATCCGATCGAAGGCGAAGGCCTTCGTCGGTGAGGCCTGCGACCGGTACACGAAGGCGCTCAAGCGAGCGCAGGGCGCGGTGGCCGCCCACGTGCTCGGTCCCGCCTACGATCAGCTCCGCGAGCTGGTCACGCGGTTCGGGGCTAGCTACGAGGCGCTCAAGGAGGAGCGGGCGGCGCTCGACTTCGAGGACCTCCAGCTGAAGGCAGTCGAACTGCTCGGCGCCTCGGGCGCCCTGCGGGACCGCTACCGCGAGCAGTTCGACCATCTGATGGTCGACGAGTTCCAGGACACAAACGGACTTCAGCTGCGGCTGATCGAGCAGCTGCGCGGCCCCGCCACTCGCCTCTTCCTGGTCGGTGACGAATTCCAGTCGATCTATGGCTTCCGTCACGCCGACGTCGAGGTCTATCGCCGCCAGCACCGCCGCTTCGCCGAGGGGGACGAGCCGAACGGCGAGGCGCTGCCGCTGACCGGGAACTTCCGCGCGGCACCGGCGCTCGTCGCCGCGACCAACGCGATCGGCCGGGGACTGTTGGACGGCTTCGAGCCCCTGACCGCCTTCGTCGAGAGCGACACCGGCGAACGCGCCGTGGAGCTGCTGCTGACGGTCGACGACAGGAAGGCCTGGGAGGCGGAGGAGACCCAGCTTCCCCGTCTGCCCGACGACCCCAGCTCCGGTTCGAAGGTGGCCGAGGCGCGCAGGCTCGCGGGACGCCTGCGAGAGCTGGTGGATGAGGAGGGGGTGAACCCGGCCGAGATCGTCGTCCTGATGCGGGCGTTCACCCACGTCGCGGCGGTGGAACGCGCCCTGGCCGATGCAGGCCTCGACCCCTACGTGGTCGGCGGGCGCGGCTTCTGGTCGCAGCAGCAGATCGACGACCTGCGCTGCCTGCTGACCGTGATCGCAAACCCCCTCGACGACGAGGCGCTCTTCGGCGCGCTCGCCACTCCGGCCTGCGCCGTCCTGCCGGACACCCTCTGGCTGCTGCGGCGAGCGGCGACCTGGCGCGACGAGGAGGATCGGGAGCGCCTCGGACACATCTGGCCGCTGGTCCGCGACCTCGTGGAGACGGGGGAGCCGAGCCGCGGCGACGCCGAGGCCGCGTCGCTGATCCCTCCGGAGGAGCTCGAGCGCCTCGGCCGCTTCGCCTCCACCCTGAGCGACCTCCGTGAGCGCTCGACCGAGGGCGGCCTGGAGACGCTGATCGAGCGGACGGTGTCGAGCTTCGACTATGACCTCGCAACCCTCGGGCGAGCCGACGGCCAGGCCCGCTGGGCGAACGTCCGCAAGCTGATGCGCCTGGCGCGGGAGTTCGAGGCGAGCGAGGGGCCGGACCTGGGCGGCTTCCTCGAGTACCTCGACTCGCGGGCCACGAGCCGCGACCGCGAGGCTGAGGCAGCGACGCGCGCGGAGGGGCACGCCGGGGTTCGGCTGATGACGGTGCACGGCGCGAAGGGGCTCGAGTTCGAGGTGGTCGCGGTTGCAGACCTCGGACGCAACCTGCAACTCGGCTGGACTCCGCTGCGGGTGCGTCCGGGCGAGGAGGGTCCCGAGGGCGGCGAGCTGGCACGGGTCGGGGCCCAGCTCGGTCGCTTGGGCCGCCCGGCCGAGCGCCTGCACGACTACCAGGAGCTCACCGAGCTGGCCGCGGAGCGGGACGCCGAGGAAGAGGCCCGGCTCGCCTACGTCGCAGCGACCCGGGCGCGGCGCCGCCTCTTTCTCAGTGGCACCTTCAACCCGAACGCCCTCAAGAACCAGGACCTCACGGGTTCCTCCTCGCTCCGCTCGGAGGACCCTCGCATCAACCGCAAGCCGATCGCACTCCAGCTGATCCGCTCGCTGCTCGACGGTGACGCGAGCGAGCGTGAGCTCGAGATCCCCGCCGCCGGCGACGGATATCCGGCGGGGCGGCTGCGGGTGAGCGTGAGCGAGCCGGGCCCCGGGATCGGCACGACGCTGCTCTCCCCCCGAGAGGCCGAGGAGCCGGTCACGCCTGACGCCGAGACGGAGGCGCCGCTTGGCAGACCCGAGGTTCCGCCGGCGCTGATCGGCGGCCTCTCGTACTCGGCGCTCTCCGCCTTCGAGAACTGCGGCTATCGCTTCTACGTCGAGCGGGTCCTGGGGATCTCCGAGCCGGAGGTCCTTGCCGTCGATGGGGACGAGACCGCCCCGCCCGAGGTCCGCAGGCGATTCGGCCCCGGCCTCGCCGTCCACTCGCTGCTCGAGTGGAGCGCGCGGAACCGCTGGCGTCAGCCCGGCGAGGCGCGCCTGGCATCGGCGCTCCGGGAACAGGGCCTCGAGGGTGACGAGGGCGCGGCCCAGGTGCTCGCGCTCACCAATGCGTTCCTCGACTCGCCGCTCCGGCAGGACATCGGCGATGCCAGGGTGAGCCCGGAGGTCCCATTCGTGCTGGCCATCGGCGGCACGCTGATCCGCGGCTCGATCGACCTGCTGGTCGAGCGCGGGGACGACTCGGTGCTGGTCGTCGACTACAAGACGGACCGGCTAGGCGGGCGCGAACCGGCCCAGATCGTCTCGCGCTACTCGATCCAGCGCGATCTCTACGCCCTCGCGGCCGCGGCGCGCGGGACACCGGTCGAGACCGCGTACGTGTTCCTGGACAAACCCGACGAGCCGGTCAGGGAGGTCTTCGACGAGGCCACGCTCGACGCCGCGCGCGCCCGCGTCGAGGCCGTGCTGGAGAGACTGGCAGCCGGCCGCTTCGAGGTCACCGATCGGCCCCACCGCGCGCTCTGCGCGGACTGCCCGGCGCGTGAGCGACTCTGCAGCCACCGCACGGCGGCGCAGATGCGCGACGAGCCGGATCCGCCCATCGAGCCCGGCGGCGGCGATCAGCCGTCGGAGCCGGCCGAGCCCCAGCTGACGCTGCTGGACGGCGGATGAGCGGCCTGGGGCTGTTCGGCTACGGCTCGCTCGTCCTGTACGAGAGCGCCTCGATGACTCTGGGGCGCCCGGCCGGCGAGCTGCGGCCGGTCCGCCTCCACGACTGGCGACGGCGCTTCTCCCAGAGGCGCGACAACCTGACCTGCGAGAAGACCTTCGAGTGCGATGGCGGGTGGCGCCCCGAGTGGATCCTCGGTCTCAACGTCGAAGAGGGTGAGGACGAGGCGGGGCCGGTGAACGGCGTGCTCATCGAGCTCACCGAGGCGGAGCTGGACCGGCTCGACATCCGCGAGATCCGCTACGACCGGGTGGATGTCACCGGCTCGATCGAGGGCGAGGACCTGCCCGGGCGAATCGTCACCTACAAGGCCAAGCCGTTCCATTTCGCGCCGGAACCGCCGGAGGATGCCGTGATCCTGCGCACCTACGCGGAGGCGGTCGAGACGGGATTCGAGGCGCTCGGGGCCGGCGAGCTCGAGCACTACCGCGCGACTACCCCCTACCCGGTCGACCGGGTCGAAGCGCAGCTGGTGATCGACAAGATCCGGGACGGCAACCCCAGGGCCTGGTAGCGACACGACGCTTGCAACGCCGGCGCGGCTCGTGAGACGGTAAGTGCGTCGCGTCAACGACCTAAAGGGAGTGAGCATGGGTGAGGGGAGCTACGACGCAATCGTGATCGGCGCGCGCTGCGCGGGATCGCCCACGGCCATGCTCTTGGCACGCCGGGGTCACCGCGTTCTCGTAGTCGACAAGGCGACCTTTCCGAGCGACACGATGTCCACCCACCTGGTTCACCCGCCCGGCATCGCCGCCCTCGAGCGGTGGGGTCTCTTGGATCGCCTGGTGGAGACCGGCTGTCCCCCCGTTGAGCGGTACTCCTTCGATTTCGGCCCCGTGTCGGTCGCCGGGTCGCCACAGCCGATCGACGGGGTCTCGCGCGCCTACGGCCCGCGACGGACCGTTCTCGACAAGCTCCTGGTCGACGCCGCGGCCGAGGCGGGAGCCGAGGTCCGCGAGTCCTTCACCGTCGAGGAGATCCTCTCCGAGGACGGCGCGGTGACCGGCATCCGCGGCCACTCCAGCGCGGGCGACTCCGTGACCGAGACCGCGAGGGTCGTGATCGGCGCCGACGGAAAACATTCGCTGCTCGCCAAGGCCGTCAAGCCCGATGCCTACAACGAGCGGCCCTCGCAGATGGCGATGTACTACGCGTACTGGAGTGACCTGCCGGTCGACGGTTTCGAGACGCGGATCCGTGCCGAGAACCGCCGCGGATGGGCCGCCCTCCCGACCCACGACGGCCTCACCTGCGTTCCGTTCGGATGGCCGGTCGAGGAGTTCGCCGCCAACAAGGGCGACATCGAGGGCAACTTCCTCAAGGCCATGGCCCTCGACCCCGAGTTCGCTGAACGGGTACGAGGGGCCACTCGCGAGTCGAAGTTCATCGGATCAGCCGAGCTGCCCGGCTACTTCCGCAAGCCGTTCGGGCCCGGTTGGGTGCTGGTCGGCGATGCCGGGTACCACAAGAACCCGATCACGGCGATGGGGATCAATGACGCCTTCCGTGACGCCGAGCTCGTCGCCGAAGGCCTGCACGACGCCTTCGCCGGGGAACGCCCCTTCGAGGAGACGATGACCGCCTATCAGGAGACACGCGACGCCGCTGCGATGCCCGTTTACGAGTTCACCTGCGAGTTCGCCAACGTGGCGCCCCCGCCGCCCGAGATGCAGCAGCTGATCGGCGCCATGCAGGGCAACCAGGAGGCGCAGGACGCCTTTATCAGCGTGCAGGCGGCAACGCTGCCCGCGCCCGAGTTCTTCGCCCCCGAAAACGTGGGCGAGATCATGGCGGCCGCAAGCGGCTAACCGGCTTCGCAGCCTGGTGGCCGCTAGGCCCGGTGCCAGTGGCGGGCCCAGTCGCGGAGGCCGCCCATAACCGGCTCCAGCGAGTGGCCCTTCTGGGTCAGCTCGTAGCTGACGCGGACCCGGTTGCCCTGGTGGACCTCCCGCCTGACCAGCCCAGCCTGCTCCAGCTCCTTGAGCCGGCAGGAGAGCAGCCGATCCGACATCCCCGGCACCGCCTCCTTGAGCTCCGCGAAGTGGAGCGGCCCGCCGGTGAGCGCGTAGAGGATCGCCCCGGCCCAACGGCGTCCGATCAGCTCCACAGCGCCATGGAAGTGAGGACACACTTGTTTGGGCTTGGCCGTCCCCCTTGCTCGGCCCGCGCCGTTTGCAGATCTCACCTCGACTAGAGCTTACCGATCGTAAGGGGCGGCCAAACCGGATTTCAGCCGTGGACTACCGCGTGCAGGGGCCGGTGCTGACCGCGCCGGTCGAGTCGCTCAGCGCCCCGGCGACGATCCCGTTCGGCACCGCGTAGCCACCGGGCTTTCCCTGGGTGGTGGCGGCGAACACAGTCCCCAGGACACGGCCGTCGCCGTCCACCAGGGGGCCACCCGAGTTGCCGCTGTGAACGTCGCCGCGCAGCGCCGTCAGCTGGCGGGTCACCGGCCCGCGGCCGTAGGAGTCCTGGGTGATCACCGGACCTGTCGCGCCGACGCGGGCCGGGGTGATCGTGAGCGGCCCGTTCTCCGGGTAGCCGACGACCGCTCCCGGGGTGCCGCTCCGCACCTCGGACGCGAGGGAGAGCGGGGTGTCGCCGAGCCCGCTCACGCGCAGGAGGGCGAGGTCGTTCGTCGGGTCGTAGTGCACGGGGGTGGCATCCAGCGAGGAGCTCGAGCCGGCCGGGGTCACGGTCGTGTCGCTCTCCCCCGCCACCACGTGCGCGTTCGTCACCACCAGCCCGGGGGCGGCGACCCAACCCGATCCCTCGACGCCCAGGCCGCAGGCGGTGCCGAGCACCCGGACGACGCTGTGTCCGGCCGCCTGGACGTCAGGGTCCTGGGCGACCTTCGAGTCGGGCGGGGCGACGTCCGGGCTCGGGCCCTGGACGGCGACACGCGGGT
>JBKPTM010000405.1:0-2968 GCA_046765935.1 Actinomycetota bacterium
GGCGGGCAGTCGGTGATCACCGCGACGGAGGCCGCGCACGTGCCGGCCGCTGACGCGGCCCAGATCGAGGTCGCGGCCGGGTCCGTCACGACCCCACCCGCGCTGAGGGCGGCGTGTGCCGGCGCCGGACCCCGCGGCCGATCGCCGCCGCGATCGGGGAGGCGCTCGAGCGGGCCGAGCCCGCGACGCTGCTCGCGGCCGTGCAGAGCGCCTGGCCGGACGCCGTGGGGGAGGCGATCGCGCGCGAGGCGACGCCGGTGGCGGAGCGCTCGGGGGTGGTCACCGTGGCCTGCTCGTCCTCCGCCTGGGCCCAGGAACTGGACTTTCTGGGGGAAAAGATCCTGGCGAAGATCAGGCCGAAAGTCCCCGCTGAGGCGCCTCTCGAGGGACTTCGCTTCATTACTTCCGACGATCCCGCGTAGTTTCTCAGTTAATGCACGATTTGCAGGGACTTTAGGCGCCATCGGCGCAATTTCCGGGGGTCTCGACTGGTAGACTTATGTCTACTTGAGTGAGGCCTCGACCCTCTGTCCGCAAGGACTTTCCGAGCCGGGTCACGAAGGTCGTGGGCATCCCCTGATTGGAGCGAAAGGAAGCTAGTGGCGAAGACTGGTGCTGCAAAGCGCACCGCAACGAAGAGCAAGAGCAAGGCGAAGGGCTCCTCCTACAGCGCCAAGGACATCACCGTCCTCGAGGGCCTCGAGGCCGTCCGGAAGCGGCCCGGCATGTACATCGGCTCGACCGGTCCCCGTGGGCTCCATCACCTCGTCTACGAGGTCGTGGACAACTCGGTCGACGAGGCGATCGCCGGCCACGCCAAGCGGGTCACCGTCACCCTGCATCCGGACAACACCTGCACCGTCGTCGACGACGGGCGTGGCATCCCGGTCGAGCGCCATCCGAAGCTCCGCAAGCCCGCCGCCGAGGTGGTGCTCACCACCCTGCACGCCGGCGGCAAGTTCGGCGATGGCGGCGGCTACAAGGTCTCGGGCGGCCTGCACGGCGTCGGCGTCTCGGTCGTGAACGCGCTCTCCGAGCGCCTCGACCTGGAGATCTGGCGCGACGGCGCGGTCTGGACCCAGAGCTACGAGCGCGGCAAGCCGGTCGCCAAGTTCAAGAAGGGCCGGTCCGTGAAGACCACCGGCACGACGATCACGTTCCTGCCGGACATGGAGATCTTCGGAGACGAGATCGAGTTCGACTTCGACACGCTCGCCGAGCGCCTGCGCGAGACCGCTTTCCTGACGCGCGGCCTCAAGGTCGAGCTGATCGACGAGCGTGGCGCCGGCCGCAAGGTCGAGTTCCTCTACAAGGGCGGCATCGCGGACTTCGTCAAGCACCTGAACGAGTCGAAGGACCCGCTCCACCGCAAGATCATCTACCTGGAGGGGGAGACCGCCGAGGGCCAGGTCGAGGTCGCGATGCAGTGGAACTCCTCCTATCAGGAGTCCACCTTCAGCTTCGCCAACAACATCAACACCCACGAGGGCGGGACCCATCTCTCGGGCTTCAGGGCCGCCCTGACGCGGACGCTCAACGCGATCGCGCGCAACCGCGGACTGCTCAAGGAGAAGGACGAGAACCTCTCCGGCGAGGACGTGCGCGAGGGGCTCACCGCGGTCGTCTCCGTGAAGCTGGCCGACCCACAGTTCGAGGGACAGACCAAGACCAAGCTCGGCAACCCGCCGATCGAGGGTCTGGTCAAGGAGATCGTCAACCGCCAGCTCGGTGACTTCCTGGAGGAGCACCCGGCCGACGCGCGGCGGATCCTGTCCAAGGCCGTCGACGCCGCCCGCGCCCGCGAGGCGGCGCGGAAGGCCCGCGACCTCACCCGGCGCAAGTCCGCGCTCGAGAACTCGATGCTCCCCGGCAAGCTCGCCGACTGCTCCGTCAAGGACCCAGCCCTCGCGGAGCTCTTCATCGTCGAGGGCGACTCGGCCGGCGGTTCCGCCAAGCAGGGGCGCGACCGCAACACCCAGGCCGTCCTGCCGCTCCGCGGCAAGATCATCAACGTCGAGAAGAGCCGGATCGACAAGGTCCTCTCGAACAACGAGATCCAGGCGCTGATCACCGCGATCGGGACCGGGGTCCACGACGAGTTCAAGGTCGAGGACCTCCGCTACCACAAGGTCGTGTTGATGACGGATGCAGATGTCGACGGCGCCCACATCCGCACGCTGGTGCTCACCTTCCTCTACCGGCAGATGCCGGAGCTGATCGAGCAGGGCTACGTCTACATCGCCAAGCCGCCGCTCTACAAGGTGAAGAACGGCAGCAAGGAGATCTACGTCGAGCGCGAGTCGGAGCTCGAGGAGCTGCTGCTCGCCGACAAGCTCGAGGAGTTCGAGATCAATGACTCCAACGGCGGGAAGCCCAAGAAGCTCAGTGCGCGCCGCTGGCAGGACTTCAATCGGCACTTCAAGGCCGTCGAAGGCTGGTCCTCGACGCTGCGGGCCGAGTTCGGCCACGAGACGATCGACTTCATCTCCGACGCCCAGCTTCTCCAGTCGGGCGTGAAGACGATGGCCGCCGCCGCGAAGCTGTTCAAGGGGAAGGACCCCGCCGAGCGTCCCTACGAGACGAAGCTGCTCGGCCAGAAGGCCACGGGTCTTTCCGTCAAGGGCATCCATCGGCGCAGCGGCCTTGCGCGTGACCACGAATTGCCCAAGGCGCTGTTCGAGTCGCAGCCCTACAAGGAGCTGGTCGACGCCTACGCCAAGGTGGTCGCGGGAATGGGGAAGCCGCCCTTCGTCGTCACTCTCGGCGAGAAGGAGGCGGAGGCGGAGAGCTTCACCGAGCTCCGTCAGAAGATCCTCGAGCTCGCCCGCGAGGGAATCAGGCTGTCCCGGTTCAAGGGGCTCGGAGAGATGAACCCCGAGCAGCTCCGCGAGACGACCATGGATCCCGAGACCAGGACGCTGCAGCGGGTCTCAGTCGACGAGGCCGCCGCGACGGGCCTCGAGCAGAC
>JBKPTM010000406.1:0-4009 GCA_046765935.1 Actinomycetota bacterium
CGCTTGCTCGGGGGGCGCAGGCGCCGGCTTTCGATCGAGGTCGAACGCAGCGTGAATCCCCGAGAGGTGAACCCGCGGAGCTTCGACAACCGTGAGCTCGCGCTGGCGGTCCGCAGAGTCTCCGTCGGCCTCTCCTGAGCCACCCGTCCACCCGCTTCGGGGCAGGCGGGCCCATGCATATACTCGCCCCGCGGTGCTGCCCAAGCTCACGGTCATCACCCCGTCGTTCAATCAAGGGAGGTTCATCGAGCGGACCATCCGGTCCGTCGTCGAACAGGACTATCCGAACCTCGAGTACGTGATCGTCGACGGGGGCTCAAGCGACGACACGGTGGAGATCATCCGCCGCTACGAGGACCGCCTGGCGTGGTGGGTGTCAGAGCCGGACGACGGCCAGTCGGCGGCCATCAACAAGGGCCTCGAGGTGGCCTCGGGCGACATCGTCGCCTACCTGAATAGCGACGACTACTTCCTTCCCGGGGCCCTCGAGACGGCGGTCGCTCGGTTGCAGGCGTCCGATCGCAACTGGGTCGCGGGCGGTGCACTCGACGTCGAGGAGGGGGATCCGCCGAAGCGACTCCGGGTCTGGAGGCCGAAGCCCCCCTCGTACTGCGAGGGCAGGATCGGCGGGCGGCATTGGTGGATGCTCGTTCCCTGGCATGTGCCCCAGCCATCGTGCTTCTGGCGCCGGGACCTCTTCGAGCGCTTCGGAAGCTTCCGCACCGACATGCACTACGCGTTCGACGCCGAGTTCATGCTGCGGCTCGCGTTCGGTGGAGAGGAGCCGGAGCTCCTTCCCGACGAGTTCCTCGCCGTCCGCTCCGTCCATCCGGAGCAGAAGACCTACGAGATGACGAACTCCTGGCCTGAGATCCACCGGTTCGTGGACCTCTACTACGACCATCTGACTCCTCGGGAGCGGATCTGGCTGCGTCTCTCCCGCATCTTCAGGGCCGGCACCCCCGTCGCCTGGGTCCGCTGGCGCGTGATGCAGCCGGTGATCCACTACGTGCTCGGGCCTCTGAAGCGACGCGTGGTCACACCCCTGCTCACCTGGTGCGGAGACCTGCTCGAGCGCATCCCGGAGCGGTGGAGGCCGCCGATCCGGACGCGTGATCGCGTCGCGAGACGCCAGCCGATGAACGGGGACCACGCCGCTCGCCGCAGCCCGCTCCTGTCACCGATCGGGCTCGAGCCGGTGACCAACGATCCCGGCCCGGAGCTCACCCCCGAGTGGTCGGTCCTTCAGCCGGCGGGCGCCCGGACGAGCCCCGACGGCAAGTAACACGCTGTCCGCCGACGTCTAGCCGGAACCCGACGCGTTCCGCTCGAGGAGCATCCAGTCCGATGGGGAGGACGGCGCCAGACGTTGCCATCCGTGCCCCAGCAGCGCATTGAGCCTCGCCCGCATGCTCGGATCGGCCATGAAGACGTACTCGTCGGCGTAGATGAAGTCCACCCGCGTCGAGCGGAACGAGTGCTGCTCCCGCCCCGCGAGCTCGGGGGCGAGGGTCTCGCCGATCGGGTAGTTCCAGGAGACCGCCGTGCAGGGATCGCTTCTGCCCACGTATAGACACGCATCGGTCGCCGGATAGACCGCCAGGAGCCCGCGATGGCCGGACAGCTCGCTGCGAAACGGATCGAGGCGGGACACCGCCGTCTTCAGCCGCTGGCCGGGCCCGATCTGCGGATTCGCGTAACCGGCCCGGTAGTGGTTCGGGATCAGGATCACGGCCGCGATCGCCAGCGGAGGGATCACCGCGCGGGTCCGCGACGTGAGACGGAACCGGTCGGCGATCGCGACCAGGCCCATGCCGAGGACCGCCAGCACGAGGATGCTCAGGGGAAAGATGTAGGAGGGACGCGGGCGGGTCATCAGCCCGGCGTACACCGCGGCGGTGGCGCTCGCGCCGAGAGCCGCCCACCCCCACGCACGCCTGCCTATCCACTCGTCCCACCATCGCCGCCGGTCGCGCCAGATCAGGACCGCGCCCCAGCCGATCACCAGCACGATCGCGATCGAGCCGGCGAGCACGAGCCATGAGCCGCGACTGATGTCGATGTAGTCGGGGTTGGAGGCAGGACCCACCGAGCCGTACTTCGCGTTGAAGAGACCGAGCTCGAGCCCGGCGGGGAACAGCGCAGCGTTCCGCCCGAAGTGGTCCGCGACCGCGCCGGGGTTCTCCCCGATCGCCGCCAGGAGCGAGGGCATGTTCTCCCCGAAGTCCTCTTGCGTGTAGACGTTGCACTGGGCGAGCGGGTTCGCGGTCCGCACGTCCCCGCTGTGGTCGAGCCCGAGCGCGTAGCCCTGGCAGAAGGCGAGCGCGTTCTTGTCGGTGAGCTGCGAGACGACCGACCCCGACGCCCAGTCCCGCCAGCTGACCAGGCCAAACAGGACCGCGAAGGCGAGCAGCGGGACCGCGGCCGCGGCCGCCAGCCTCCGCCAGGGCGGCGCCTCACCCCTTCGAGCGCGCCAGAGCTCATATGCGACCCAAACAACGCCGAAAGCGAACGCGGCGACGATGTACTCGTTCCGCACGAGCAGCGCCGCCGCGAGGAGGAGCCCGAACACCGTGGCTCGCGCGGCAAGCCCGGACCACCTCAGGGCGACCAACGCGATCGCCAGGCCGATGAGCGCCCCGAAGAGATGGATCTCGAAGATCGTGTCGTAGGTGACCGGCAGGACCGCCCACCAGAGGGACAGCGCCCAGGCGATGCCGGGCGTGAGCAGGCGGCGGAGCACGGCGAGCAGCAGGGCCGTGGTTCCGAGGACGATCAGGATGCGGTGCAGGATCGTGACCGAATAGGCGTCGTGGACGATCCACTGCAACGAGCCGTAGAGCACGTTGTAGAGCGGGTAGTAGGCCGGGGTGAGCTGGAGATGGTCCGCCCAGCGGCTTCCCATTGCGAAGTAGTACGCGCCGTCGCCGGGGGTCAGGTCCCGGTAGGTCCAGATGCCCCACAGGACCTTGGACTGGATCGCGAGGATCGAGCCGTAGGCGAACCACGGAGACGCGGCGATCCGCGCCAGCCGCTCGGTGGCGGACTCGGTCTTGCCCCCTGCCGTGCGGGCCTCGGCCGCGCGCCGCGCCCCCTCTGCGGACTCCATCTGCGCCGCTACGCCGAGGAGGCGACCGCCGGCATATCGACGGCGCGGAAGGAGTCGATGGTCCGCCGCAGCCCCTCCTCCAGCGGCATCTCGGCCTCGAAGCCGATCAGCTCCCTGGCCCGGGCGACGTCGAGGTACCGCTTCGGCTGGCCGTCGGGCCGCGAGCTGTCCCAGACCGTCTTGCCGCCGTAGCCGGTGAGCTCGGAGATCATCTCCGCGAGGTCGCGGATCCGCGTCTCAGTCCCTGTGCCGATGTTGACCGGGTCCGAGACCTCGAGCCTCTCGGCGCAGAGCAGCAGGGCGCGCGCGGCGTCGTCGACGTAGAGGAACTCCCGGGTCGGCTCCCCGGTCCCCCACAGGACGACCTCGGGTTCGCCGCGTTCCGTCGCCACGGCGTACTTGTGGACCATCGCCGCGATCACGTGTGAGTCCTCCAGATCGAAGTTGTCGTGGGGGCCATAGAGGTTGGCCATCACCGGGACGCACGAGTCGAGCCCGTACTGGCGGCGGTAGGCGTCCGAGAGGACGAAGTTCATTTTCTTGGCGAGCCCGTAGGGGGCGTTCGACTCCTCCGGGTACCCGTCCCAGATGTCGTCCTCCGAGAACGGCACCGGCGTGAACTTGGGATAGGCGCAGACGGACCCTGCCGCGACCAGCTTGCCGACTCCGAGCTCCCTGGCCGCCTCGAAGACGTTCAGGCTCATCGCCAGGTTGTCGCGGGCGAGCGGCGCCGGGTTGCGGCGGTTGAACCCGATTCCCCCGACGTTGGCCGCCAGGTGGAGGACCACGTCCGCGCCCTCAAGGGCGCTGAGGGTGGGCTCACGCTCGCGGAGATCGTGCTCCGCCGAGCGGATCACGGTCACCTCGGCGCCGAGCTCCTCAAGAAGCGCGGTGGTCGGC
>JBKPTM010000407.1:0-1222 GCA_046765935.1 Actinomycetota bacterium
CTCTCCCGCCCTCGGTTCCTGCGGCGCGATGACGACCTCGGATACCTGGTCAAGGCGCTGCGGAACACCTGGTACAGCCACCTTCGCGATGAGCGAGCCCGCCGGGAGTCCACCGATCTGAGCGAGCGGGAGCCCGACGAGCTCGTGGCACGGACCTCCGAGGGGGATCCGCAGTCCGCGCTCGAGGCGGGAGAGGTGCTCGAAGCTCTCGCCGAGCTCCCCCGCCCCTACCGGGAGGCCGTCGCCGCGGTCGACATCGCCGGGCTGAGCTACTCGGAGGCGGCCAAGGCGCTCGGTGTCCGCCAGGGGACGATCATGAGCCGCGTGTATCGCGGGCGCGAGCAGGTTGCTCGGGCTGTGGGGACGGGCTGACCCCCTCCCCACCGTCGGACTCGATGGCATCCATCTCGCCTGTGTCCGGGTCCACGGCGGTGAACTCGCCGGTCTCGGGGTCGACGACCCTGAACTCCCCGGTCTCGATCTCCCTCATGACGCCCTCCTGGACCTCCGGCTCGACCGGCGCCGCCGGGATCTGGGCGAGCCCGAGGCGGCGGCGCCACTGCCGGTTCCGCACCTTGAGCAGCTTGAGGATCTCGAGCGCGGCGAGCAGCCTGAAGCTGGCGACGGCGGCGGCGAGCAGGCAGGTGGCCATTACGGCCGTCCAAAGCACGTCGAAGTTGCCGTGGTTGTCCGTGTAGGGCACGAAGCGAAGCGCGAGGGCGAGGCCCGCGAGGATCAGCGTCCAGCCGTACAGGTAGGCGATCGTCCGCCGCTGGCTGAAGCCGATGCGCGCCATGCGGTGGTGGAAGTGCTCGGTATCGGCGCGGTAGATCGGTCTCCCGTACTTGACTCGCTTGGCGACGACGAAACCGGTGTCGAGGATGGGCACGGCCAGGATCGCCAGAGGGAAGAAGAGCGCGACCACGGCGTTGGTCTTCAACGCCCCCTGGATGGTGATCATCGCCATCAGATAGCCGAGCAGGTTCGAGCCGGTGTCCCCCATGAAGCTCGACGCGGGCGGAAACCCGTGCCGCAGGAAGCCGAGCGAGGCGCCGGCGGTCACCGCCGCCAGTACCCCGGCCGCGTTGCGGTCGAGCGAGAGCGCGATCACCGCGAGCGCGGCGGCCGAGATCAGGCAGACGCCCGCGGCGAGCCCGTCCACGCCGTCGATCAGGTTGATCACGTTGCAGACGGCCACGATGCCGAACACGGTCAGCGCCTG
>JBKPTM010000408.1:0-9002 GCA_046765935.1 Actinomycetota bacterium
CCGCGCGAGCCGACGAACAGGTAGGCGTGATGGACCCGGTCCTTCTCGACCGCGTTCGAGAGCGTGCGCACGATGTGCTCCTGGCCGACCACCTCCCCGAAGCTCTGGGGACGGTGGCGGCGGTAAAGCGAGGCGGATTCGGCCACGAATCGAGTCTATCCGTCGCCTACGCTGACCCCCGTGGCCTACGACGAAGACCTCGCACAGCGCGTCCGCGAAGTGCTCGCGGCGCGCTCCGACCTCGGCGAGCGGAAGATGTTCGGCGGGATCGCCTTCATGGTCACGGGCAACATGGCGTGCGGCGTGCTCAAGGAGGACCTGATCGTCCGGCTCGGCGATGACGAGGGCGAGAAGGCGCTCGCCGAGGACGGCGTCCGCCCCTTCGACTTCACGGGCAAGCCGATGAAGGGAATCGTCTACGTCTCCCCGGAGCGGATCTCGGACGACGCCGAGCTCGCCGAATGGGTAGAGGCCGGCGCCGACTACGCCGCCTCCCTCCCCCCGAAGTAAGAGGGAAAAATGGACCGTGCACCCGTCCTCGAGACGAGGCTCTCGGGCGTGTCCGTCGCTTTTGGCTCGGGCCAGGCTGTTCTGCATCACATGCCGGCTACCGCTTAAGGCTGCTTCCTTCCGGACCTGACCTGGTTCGCGGGCCCACATTGCGCAGGACCTGGCCGTCAACGCCGCCTGTGACGGCACTGGCCCCAAGGGCCAGTCCCTCGTAAGGGAATTCAGCTCCGCTTGAGCGGGTTGCGGATTACAGGGCACCGCTACCTCCCCGCCTAGCACGGTCCAAACGTGATGCTAGACGCTGGCGGCGGGTTCGGCCGTGGTTGCCACCCGTTCGATCAGCTCGGCGGCGCGCTCGTTCCCCGGGCTCGCCTGCAGCCGCGCCGAGACCTTCGCGAGGCGATCGTGGAGATCGGAGTCGGCGAGCAGGCGGTCGATCGACTCCCAGAGATCCCGTCGGTCGAAGGAGTAGGTGGGCAGTCGCATGCCGAAGCCCGTCTCGTGCATCCGCTGCGCGTTGTCGTGCTGGTCCCAGAAGATCGGCAGCAGGATCATCGGCTTGCCGAAATGCAGCGACTCGGTGGTCGTGTTGTTGCCGCCGTGGGTGATCACCAGGTCGACCTGCGGCAGCACCGAGACCTGCGGCAGGAACTCCTCCCCCACCATGTTGTCGGGGAGCTCGTACTCGGTGTGCTGCGGGCCCTTCGAGACGACGTATCGCTGCGGGGTCTCGGCCAGCGCCGCGACCAGCTCCTTCATCAGCGGCACGTCCCCGGAGCCCAGCGAGCCGAGGCTGACGTAGACCAGCGAGCCGCTCCCGCCGGTCAGCTGCGCCGGCAGCTTCCACTCGGCGTCGGTGCTGCGGACGCTCGACTCGAGGTTGTGCCAGGTCGGTCCCAGCGCGATCGGCCGCGGATAGTCCACCTCGCGCGGATAGAGGTAGAGATTGAGCCAGGGAGACTCGTGGATCATCTCGCCGTCCGGGAGAGGCGGCGCGCCGCGCTCGACGCAGAACTGACTGAAGTCGGCCTGCATGTCGCCGATGACCCGCCGGTACTCGGACCGGTATCGCTCCCACGAGGAGCTGTCGTCGATCGGCAGACCGGTGTACGGCGGCGGCAGCTCCGGGTCCTTCAGCTCAAGCGGATTGCAGGACACGATCCGCACCCACGGCCGGCCGCTCGCCGGGATCGCGGGGAAGGCGCAGACGTTGTCCTCGACGATCACGTCCGGCTGCACCTCGTCGAAGATCTCGACCAGGCGCTCGTCGACATAGCGGGCGCCGTCGATCAGTGCCTGCCAGGTGGGCGCCATGAACTCCTCGAGCTGCTCGAAGGTCGACTTCCTGAAGACGGGCGCCGTCTCGCGGATGAAGTCCTTCCAGAACTGCCCCGGCTCCTCTGGGACCTCCGGCGGCGGGGCGAGCCGCATCAGGCGCTCCTCGAAGCCCTTCTCCTCCAGCGTCCCCGCGAAGGACTCCTCGATCACGAAGATCACGCGGTGGCCGCGGCGCCGCAGCACCTCGCCGATGCCTACGCAGTTGTTGGTGGGTCCGAACGCCCCCTCGGGGAAGAAGACGACCGTCCTGGCGTCCGCCTCAGCCATAGCCGCCGCGCACCCTACGCCAGCGCCCGAAATTTGGCTTGATTCTCGGGCTGGAGCGGCCGATATATGGGGGGTGACCGGCACGACGGACACCCCTGCCCCGACCACATCCGCTGCCCGCATCCCGATGCCGGGGCTCACGCCCCCGTCGGGCAACAAGGATCCTCGCCGCCGTCTCGGCGACGTCGCAGTCGAGCTCGGCTTCGTCGACCGCGAGCTGATGGAGCAGGTGATGGCCGAGGAGCGCGAGCGACACGTCCCAATGGGCGCGCTGCTGGTCGATGCAGGACTGATCGACCCAGCCCAGCTGGCCCGGATGCTCGCCGAGCGCAACTCCCTCGACTACGTCGACCTGAACGAGTTCGAGGTGGACCAGGGCGCCGCCAATCTGATCGACGCCGCCGAGGCACGCCGCTGCCGTGCGGTCCCGATCGCCTTCCTCGGCGAGGGCGGCCTCCTTGTCGCCACCGCGGATCCCGCCAACGTCCTCGGCGCCGACGACATCGCGATGGCGACGGGCTACGAGGTGCGGCGCGCGATCGCAACCACGGAGGGCATCGAGGCGCTGATCAGCAGGCTGACGAAGCTGAGCGGCTCGGTCGAGGAGCTCGAGCAGGAGGACGAGCCCGAGGAGATCGGCTCCGAGCTGCTCGAGCTCAAGGCCTCGGCGGAGGAGGCCCCGGTCGTCAAGCTCGTCCACTCCGTGATCGCGGACGCCGTCAACCGCGGCGCCTCCGACATCCACTTCGACCCACACAAGGGCGCCATGCAGGTCCGCTACCGCGTCGACGGCGTGATGCTCGACTCGACCACCGTTCCCAAGAGCCTGGTCGCGGGCCTCGTCTCGCGGATCAAGATCATGGCCGAGCTGGACATCGCCGAGCGCCGGGCTCCGCAGGACGGGCGCGTCGCGCTCACGGTGGACGGCCGGCACGTCGACATCCGCGTCTCGACCCTTCCTGTGATCCGCGGCGAATCCGTGGTTATGCGCATCCTGGACAAGGGCCGCGTCGTCCTAGAGCTCGAGACGCTCGGAATGCGCGACGAGGACCGCGACGTCCTCATGCGCGCCGTCGGGCAGATCCAGGGAGCCGTGCTCACAACGGGCCCGACGGGCGCCGGGAAGACGACCACGCTCTACGCGCTGCTGAACGCCGTCAATACCCCCGAGAAGACAGTCATCTCGATCGAGGACCCGGTCGAGTACGAGGTGGAGGGCGTCAAGCAGATCAACGTCAACCCCAGCGCCGGGCTGACCTTCGCCTCCGGGCTCCGCTCCATGGTCCGGTCCGACCCCGACGCGCTGATGGTCGGCGAGATCCGCGACCCCGAGACCGCACAGATCGCGATGGAGGCCGCGCTCACCGGCCACCTGGTGCTCTCCACGCTGCACACCAACGATGCCTCGCTGGCCGCCGCCCGTCTGATCGACATGGGCGTCGAGCCGTTCCTGCTCGCCTCCGGGATCGAGTGCATCGTCGCCCAGCGGCTCGCCCGCCGGCTCTGCTCCGGGTGCAAGAAGCCGGCCGAGCTGAGCGCCAAGGAGCTCGAGGAGGTTGGGCTGGCCGAGGGCGAGGGCGAGATCTACGAGCCGGTCGGCTGCGTCACCTGCAACGGCACCGGGTACTCGGGCCGGATCGGGCTCTACGAGGTGCTCGTGCTGAACGACGAGGTCCGGTCCCTGGTACTCGGCAAGGCCTCGAGCAACGAGATCGAGCAGGCCGCGGTCAAGGCCGGGATGCACCGCCTCCGCGAGGACGGCCTCGAGAAGGTGCGCCAGGGCGTCACCTCGCTCCCCGAGGTCCTGCGGGTCCTCGGCAACAGCTCCAGCTAGCGCTCCTCCTGTCGATCTGGCCCGAGCCGGTTCGTCGTTAGGGTGAACGCGGCGATAGTGCGCTGCCTGACAGAAGGAGCTGAGGATGAAGTACGCACTGACGATCTATAACGAGGAGAGGGGCTGGGACGACCTCTCCGAGGAGGAGCAGAGCTCGGTCACCCAGGCCTACGGCGCCGTCACCCAGGAGATGCAGGAGAAGGGCGTGATGGTCGCCGGCGAGGGCCTCTACCCCACCGCGACCGCGACCACCGTGCGCGTCCGCGACGGCGAGCGCGATGTCACCGACGGTCCCTTCGCCGAGACCAAGGAGCAGCTGGGCGGCTTCTACGTCCTCGATGTCAAGGACCTCGACGAGGCGATCGAGTGGGCGGCGAAGATCCCGGGGGCACAGCGGGGATCGATCGAGATCCGCCCGGTGATGGTGTTCGACGAGGCCGGCAACCTGGTCGAGGGACAGGCGGCCTGATGCGAGGGCGCTCCGCAGCCGGAGGCGAGGAGCGACCCGTTATTGGGTGAGTCTCCGGAGCTGGTCGATCGCCTGTTCCGCCATGAGTCGGGACGGGCGATCGCCTCCCTGATCCGCGTCCTCGGCGACTTCGACCTTGCCGAGGACGCGGTACAGGAGGCCTTCGTGGTCGCAATGCAGGTCTGGCCCGAGCGGGGGATCCCCGACAACCCGGGCGCCTGGATCACGACCACCGCGCGGAACAAGGCGATCGATCGGCTGCGGCGGGAGCGGCGAGGCGTCGAGAAGCAGGAGGAGCTGCTCTCGCTCGAGCCACCTCCGATCGAGGACGACGAACCGGACGAAGCGCCAGTGATCCCCGACGACCGCCTACGGCTGATCTTCACCTGCTGTCACCCAGCCCTCGCGCCCGAGGCCCGGGTCGCGCTCACGCTGCGGACCCTGGGAGGGTTGGCGACGCCGGAGATCGCGCGGGCCTTCCTGGTGACCGAGCCGACGATGGCCCAGCGCCTGGTGCGGGCCAAGCGCAAGATCAAGGCGGCGAAGATCCCGTACGAGGTCCCAGCCGATCACGACCTGCCCGACAGGCTGCAGTCGGTTCTCTCCGCTCTCTACCTGATCTTCAACGAGGGCTACCTGGCGACCTCCGACGAGGCCCTGATCCGGCGTGAGCTCGCCGGGGAGGCGATCCGCCTGGCGGGGACGCTGGCGCGGCTGATGCCGGACGAGCCGGAGGCGCTCGGGCTGCTCGCGCTGATGCTGCTCCAGGACTCACGCCGCGACGCCCGGGTCGACGACGCCGGCGAGCTGGTGCTGCTCGAGGAACAGGACCGCTCGCTCTGGGACCAGCGCGAGATCGACACCGGCATGGGCGTGCTCGAGCGCGCCTCCCGGCTCGGGCCGCCCGGCGCCTACGTGCTCCAGGCCGCGATCGCGGCGGAGCACGCCCGCGCGTCGGAGTCCGCCGACACCGACTGGCCCAGGATCGCCTCCCTGTACGGGCTACTCGCCCGCGCGCAACCCTCGCCGGTGATCGAGCTCAACCGCGCGGCAGCCGTTGCGATGGCGGAGGGGCCGGAGCGGGGGCTGGAGTTGATGGAGGAAGGCGAGCTGGCGGAACAGCTCTCGGAGTACCAGCCCTTCTGGTCAGCGCGCGCCGACCTGCTGCGGCGCGCGGGACGAACAAACCAGGCAATGAAGGCATACGAGCAGGCGCTGGAGCTGGCTACGAACCCGGTGGAGCGCCGCTTCCTCGAGCGCCGCCTGGCCGAGTTGGCGCGTTAGTCGCGTATAGCGCGACAAAGGCGCCAATTCACGGCGCCAACCTCTGGATCTCCCACCCTTCATTGCCGGTGTTACGCGTGTAGCGCCAGCGATCGTGCATCCGGCTGTCCCGTCCTTGCCAGAACTCGATCACCTCGGGGCGCACCAGGTAGCCGCCCCAGTTCTCAGGCCGCTGCGGGGGCGACTCGCTGAGCTCGGCCGCGAGCTCGACGAAGCGGCGGTCGAGCTCCTCGCGCTCGATCGGCTGGCTCTGAGGCGAGACCACGGCGGCGATCTGGCTGTCGCGCGGGCGGCTCGCGAAGTACGCGTCCGAGTCCTCCTTCGGAAGCCGCTCGACCTCTCCCCTGATCCGCACCTGCCGGTCGAGCTCCCGCCAGTACAGGATCAGGGCGGCCCGTGAGCTCTCCGCGAGCTGCCCGCCCTTCGCGCTCTCGTAGTTGGTGAAGAAGCGGAACCCGTCGGGCCCGAATCCCTTGAGCAGGACCATGCGGGCATCGGGCACGCCGTCCCCGTCCACCGTGGCGAGGGTCATCGCCTCCGGGAGCGGCGCCGCCTCCTGGGCGTCCTCGAACCAGGCCGCGAACTGCTCGATCGGATCGCTCGCCAGGTGCTCGCGGTCGAGCGGGGGATTCTCCGGTCGTCTGGGGCTCACAGCTGCATGGAGTCTCCCCTAGCGGGGCGCGGGCGCGGCGGATCGGCGGACGCCCTGGCGGTGGCCACCGCCGGCCCGCCGCTCCTGTCCATCGTGGATCCCTCGATGTCGATGTGCGGGACCACGCGCCTGGCCCACTCCGGGACCCACCAGGTGCCCCGATCGCCGACCAGCACGAGCAGCGCCGGCGCGAGCATCATCACCGTGAGCCCAGCCAGGGCGACGCCGACCGAGAGACCGACGCCGAACTGCTTCACAGTCGGGTCGCCGTTGAGGATGAAGCTGGCGAACACCGAGATCATGATCAGCGCCGCCGCGCTGATCACCCGAGCGCCACCGGCCAGGCCGAGCGCGATGGCCTTGCGGTGGTCGTCCGGGTACCGCGTGCGCGCATGCTCGATCTGGCTCATCAGGAAGACCTGGTAGTCCATCGAGAGCCCGAAGAGGACCGCGAACATGATCAGCGGGACGTAGCTCGCGATCGGGACGCCGTCGCTGGTGGTGTCGATGCCCACCAGGCCCACTCCCCATCCCCACTGGAAGCAGGCGGTGACCACTCCGAAGGCGGCACAGACCGAGAAGACGTTCGCAAAGGCTGCCTGCGCGGGGATGGCGATCGAGCGGAACGCCATCAGCAGGACGGCAAAACCCAGCGCGATGACGGTGAAAATCACCAGGAACAGCTTGTTGGCAATCCCCGACGCCAGGTCGACGTAGGAGGCCGTCTGGCCGCCCACGTGCACCTCGAGGCCAGCACCCTGAGTTGATTGCGGGATCACGTAGTCCCGGATCGTCGTGACGAGGTCCGCGGTCTTCTCGTCGGCCGGGTCCGTCTTTGGGACCACGTTGAAGATCGCCGCCTGGCCCGATTTGTTGATGTCGGGGGGCGAGACGACCTGAACGCCGATAGTTCCCTCGAGGGCGTCTTGGAGGCTGACCAGCCGGGGATCGGTGCCGCGCTTGTCACCGCCCGCGGCCGTCAGGTCCGCGGTGAGAGTGGACTGGAGCTTCTCGGCCTGCTGCTGCTGCGTCTTCGCCTGCTGCTGGAGGGCCTCGAGCTGTACCTGCTGGGTCTGGAGCTCCGCGGCCGTGACCTGGGCGTTCGCGGCCTCGAGCGTGAGCTGGTTCTTCTGCTGCACGAGACCGACTGCCTCCTGGGCCGTATCGGCTGCCGACGAGGCGAGGGCGAACGCCTGGCCTCCTGCCTTGGACGCCTCGGTCTTGAGTCGCGCCAACTCGGCCTTGAGCACGTTCCCCTGCGCCTTGACCGCCTTGAGCTGCTCGTTGACCTGCTTGAGCTCCTGGATCAGCTCCGGCGTCGGGTGCTGCTTGATCTCGGCGGCGATCTGCTGGGCCTGAGCGGATAGTGAGGCGGCCTCCGACGCGAGCTGCCTGCCTTGATCGGTCAGCGCCCGCGCCTCGTCGAGCAGCTTGCTCTGCTTCTTCAGCTTCTTGGCGCTCTTCGCGAGCGACGTCTTCTGCCCCTTCAGGCCCTTGCCCTGGTTCTGGAGCGAGGTCTTCTCGGCCAGAAGGCGGCTCTGCTCGGCCTCGAGGTCGCTCCCCTGTGCCTGCAAGCTGGCGGCCTGAGCCTGGCCGGTCGCCTGCTCGTCCTCGAGCTGGCTCTGCAGGTCCTGCGCGCGGGCGTACTGCTTGTTGAAGGTGCCGCTGGGCTTGGCGGGCGTCGGGAGCTTGACCGCGACCAGCAGCGGCGAGGTGTAGCCGGGCCCGAAGCCGCTGGCCAGGTAGTCGTAGGCCTGGCGCTCCGTCGTCGACTTCGGATCCGCGCCGGTGTCCGCCTGGCCCAGGTTGAGCGAGAAGAACGGGATCACCAGGATGCCCAGGATCACGACCGTGAGCCCGACCGCGGTCCAAGGGTGCGTCGTCACCCAGTTCGCCCAGGCGCCCCAGAAGCCCCGGTCGGGCGGCTTCTTCTTCGGCCGCATGAATGCCGGGAGGTGGATCGAATCGATGTGGCGCCCCACCGCCGAGAGGAGGGCCGGCAGCAGGGTGATCGACGCCAGCACGGCTGTGACGACGGCGAACGCTGATGCATAGCCGAGCGAGGTGACCAGCGGGATCCCGGCAACCAGCAGAGAGACCAGGGCGATCACCACCGTCCCGCCGGCGAACACGATTGCGGTCCCCGAGGTGGAGACGGCCGTCGCGATCGCATCGTCGATCTCCCTGCCCTCCGCCCTCTCCACTCGGTACCGGCTCACCAGGAAGAGTGCGTAGTCGATTCCGACCCCAAGTCCGATCATCGTCCCGAGCGTCGGCGCGATGGTCGGGACGGTGGTGATGTGCCCGAGCAGCCCGATCAGCGAAAGGCCCATCAGCAACCCGATCACCGCCGAGATGATCGGCATGCCCGCCGCGATCAGGGCGCCGAAGGTGAAGGCGAGGATGATCATCGCGGCCGTCAGGCCGACGACCTCGCTGCTCTCGGTCTCGGGCTCGGAGAGCTCCGAGCCGATCTGCCCGCTCGCCGCGACCTTCATCCCGGCTTTCCGCGCGGGCTCGGCGGCGTCGAGGTAGGACTCGGCGAGCTCCTCGGTGATCTCCGAGTTGGGGACCTTGAGGAGTACGGCGATGAACGCGGTCTTCTTGTCCTTTGAGATCTGCGCCTGCCCCTCCTGGCTGAAGGGGTC
>JBKPTM010000409.1:0-4294 GCA_046765935.1 Actinomycetota bacterium
GCCTAGCCCGCGGGGGGATCGGACACTTCGTGCTCGGAACCTCGTCCAAGCCCCACTACTGGGGATTCGCGCCGGTTCGGACTCCAGCCTGGGGTTGTCGTTCCCGTCGCTCCCCTCGCCGCTCAGCGCGTACAGCTGCTCGTAGGCCGCAGCACGCTGCCGGCGGTGTCGGGCCCGCCCGGCTAGCAGTGGTACGGCTCGCCGGCGAGGATCTTGGTCGCGCGGAAGAGCTGCTCGAGAAGGACGACCCGGGCGAGCTGGTGGGCCATCGTCTGTGGGCCGAGCGAGATGCGCTCGTCAACGTGGGACATCGTGTGGGCGGAGAGGCCGTCGCGCCCCCCGATCACGAAACAGAGGTCCTGGGCGTCGATCCGCCGCTCCGAGAGCCAGCTCGCCCAGGCCCTCGAGCTCAGGGAGCGTCCGCCGCGATCAAGTGCGATGACGTGGGCCCGGGTCGGGATGCGGCCCTCGATGTTGGCCTCGTCCCGGACCTCGATCACGTCCACCGGCTGGTGGCGCTGCAGCATCTTGCGATAGTGGGCGTCGGCCTCGGCGAAGGGCGCCTTCACCTTGCCGACCACGACGACGGTGATCTTCACGGCCGCTCGCCCTGCTCCCAGGCGAGGGCGGCACCGATGCGGTCGATCGTCGGTGGATGGGTCCCGAAGATGAACGTGTAGAGGCCGGGCGGATCGGGATCGGCGAGGTTGCGCTGGGCGAGCTGCTGCTGCAGGCCGATCATCCCCTGAGGATCGTTGGTGATTTGGAGGGAGAAGGTGTCCGCCCTCGCCTCCACCGCCCGCGAGAGCTGGTTCCCGGTGATCCCGATGACGAACGAGGTGGCGGCGATCGCGAGCGCGAATGCCGGCAGGAAGCTCGGCTGCCCGGGCTCGGCGCCGCGGCGCCGAGCGATCGCTCCGGCCATGCCCGAGACGAAGATCAGGGAGAGCGGCGTGATCAGGGCGACGAAGATCAGCCCGCGCCGGATGTCGTTGCCGTGAACGTGGCCGAGCTCGTGGGCGACGACCGCGTTGCGCTCCGGGCGATCCAGGTCCTTGAGCAGCGTGTCGTAGAGCACGACGCGCTTCGAGGATCCGATGCCGTTGACGTAAGCGTTGATCGCGGTGGTCCGGCGGCTGGCATCGACCTCGTAGACGTGGCCGACGTCGACGCCCGCCCGCTGGGCAAGGTCGAGGACGTCGGTTCGGGCCTGTCCGGGCGGCAGCTCCTTGAACTTGTTGAAGAGCGGCGCGATCACGACGGGCGCCAGCCAGGTGATGATCGCCGCGCCAAGCACGACGCCGACGCTGCCCGGGATCCACCAGCGCCGCCCGAACCGGCGGATCAGCCAGAGCGCGAACGTCCCGACCGCGCCGGCGAGGATGGCGCCGATCGCCGTCGCCTTCCCCCAGTCGTTCAGGTAGCCGCCCAGCGACTGGGTCGAGAGCCCGACGTCCACGGAGCGCTCATGCGCCCAGATGCCGAAGGGCACAGTCACAACCGCGATGACGACCGAGAGCCCGGCGGCCGCGGCCGCACCGCCGAGGACGGGCCGCGCGCCTAGCCGCTCCAGCGCCCGTCGCGTCGTGGCCGGGCGGCCCGTGGCGAGCAGGACGAGGACCGCGCCCTCGGCCACCAGGCTGCCGACCAGCAGCAGCCGCTGGCCCGAGGCGTAATCGCGGGCCTCGGTCAGCTCGGCGTGGGAGAAGTAGGCGTTCGCGTCGGCGTGGACCGGCTGCTCGATGTCACGCGGCCGCAGCAACCAGGCGGCCGCCTCTGCGACCACGACGGCGGCGACGGCTGTGGCTCCGAGGCGGAGCCAGTTTGGCGACGATCGGCCGGGCACCGCCCTACGATAGACCGCCGTTTTCGGGCCACGAATCCAGCCGCCGCCCGTGCGCACCCATGCGAATCGCGATCCTCACCGACATTCATGCCAACCTGCCCGCGCTCGAGGCGGTCCTGGCGGCCGTGGACGAGGCGGGCATCGAGCATCGCTGGTGCCTCGGCGACGTCGTCGGGTACGGCGCCCAGCCGGACGATTGCACGCGCCTGGTCTCCGAGCGGTGCGAGCTCAGCCTTGTGGGTAACCACGATCTGGCGGTGATCGGCCAGATCGACACGGAGGTGTTCTCAGCCTCGGCCGCGGCGGCGGTCGAGTGGACCCGCGCGAACTCCGACGGCTCGACCATCGAGTTCCTGAAGGGGCTCGAGCCCAAGGACACCGAGCACGAGGTCGGCCTCTACCACGCCTCCCCCCGCGACCCCGTGTGGGAGTACGTGCTCGCCATCGACCAGGCGCGCGAGTGCATGGAGGAGCAGTCGGCCCGGGTCAGCCTGATCGGGCATTCGCACGTCGCGCTCTGGTTCTCGGACGGCGACGGCCCTCCCGGCGGCGACGGCGGCGCCCAGGCCGAGGGCGGCAAGGAGCTTGACCTCTCCGAGCGGCGCTGGCTGCTCAACCCGGGCAGCGTCGGCCAGCCACGTGACGGCGATCCGCGCGCCGCGTGGCTCGAGCTCGACACCGAGGCGTGGAAGGCGACCTACCACCGGACGACCTACGACATCGACACGGCGGCCGAAGCGATCAGGGAGGCGGGGCTGCCGGAGCTGCTCGCCGATCGGCTCTACATCGGGCAGTGATGCCGACGGCGAGCCCCAAAGGAACGCTGGCTAGCATCCCCGCGATGCCGAAGCTGCTCCGGCCGATACTGCTTGCCCTGATCCTGGCGGTCTCCGCCCTGGGGGCTGCCGGCTGCGGCGGGAGCAGCGGTCCCGACCCGTCGATCCCCGCCGACCAGGCGCGCATCCTGCTCGCCAAGATCGCCGAGATCAAGGCCAACGTGGACGTCGGCAGCTGCTTCGTCGCGGCCGACAAGACCGATGACCTGCTCACCGACATCCAGGATCTGCCCTCTGGCGTCAACAACGACGTGCGCGACGCGCTCAACAATGGCGCCAACAACCTGAAGCTGCTGCTCAACGACCCGGACAAGTGCCAGGGCCGCAGCGAGACCACGACGAGCGAGACGACGACCACGACGCCCTCGACGAGCACTGAGGAGACGACCACCCAGAAGACTGAGCCGACGACCACCACCCGCACTCAGACCCAGACGACGCCGACCCAGACCCAGACGACCCAGACCCAGACGAATCCCGGTGACGGTGCGTCGGGCGGGATCGGGCCGGGGGGACTATGAGCCCGCGCAGCCCCAAGGGCGAGCTGATCGCCGATCGCTACCGGATCGAGGACCGCCTCGGCTCCGGTGGCATGTCTTCAGTCTTCCGCGCCACCGACACGATCCTCGAGCGGACGGTTGCGGTGAAGATCCTCGCCGAGCACCTCTCGGACGACGAGCGCTTCGTGGCTCGCTTCCGCCGCGAGGCGCTGGCGGTAGCGAAGCTCGTCCACCCCAACATCGTCCAGGTCTACGACACCGGGATCGACTCCGGCAGCCACTACATCGTCATGGAGTACGTCCGCGGCCGCTCCGGCGCCCAGCTGCTCCAGGCCGAGGGCAAGCTCGAGCCCGAGACCACCGTCGAAATCGGCGCCCAGGCGTGTGCCGGGCTCGACTACGCGCACCGCCACGGGATCATCCACCGCGACGTCAAGCCGGGGAACCTGATGATCCTCGGCGGCCCCGCGGGCGGAGGCGACATGACCGTGAAGCTCGCCGACTTCGGCATCGCGCGGGCGGCCGAGCAGACGCGGATCACGCAGGTGGGCTCGGTCGTCGGGACCGCCGCCTACCTCGCCCCCGAGCAGGCCCGCGGCGATGAAGCGACCCCGGCCTCGGACGTCTACTCGCTCGGCGTGGTGCTCTACCAGTTCCTCACGGGGCGGCTGCCCTATGAGGGCGCCTCGCTCGCCGAGCTGGCGGTCCGACAGCAGTCCGAGCAGCCCCTCCACCCCAGCTCCTACAGCGAGGACGTGCCGGAGGCCGTCGGCGATGCGGTGCTGGTCGCACTCGAGTCCGACCCGACCCGCCGCTTCGCCGCCGCGGGCGAGCTCGCCGACGCCCTGCGCCGCGGGCTGACCGGCGAGGCGCCAACGGGGACCGCCGCGACCAGGATCCTGGGCGGGGACGAGCCCACCCCGCCAACCCGCCACCTGCCGCGCACTCGGACCCAGCGGCGCCCGCAGCGACGCCCGGTCCCGCCCCGCCAGCCACGGCCCGTTCAGGAGCCCCGCCGCCGACGATCATCAGGTTTCCCGGCTTGACGTCGCGGTGGATGATCCCGTGGCGGTGCGCGTAGTCGAGACCGGCGCACGCCTGCGCGCCGATCT
>JBKPTM010000410.1:0-4686 GCA_046765935.1 Actinomycetota bacterium
GTGATGTGGGGAGAGACGTAGGCGCCAGTGGAGACGCCATGCGCTTCCAAAAGCGCCGCGGTCATTCTCGTCACCGAGGTCTTGCCGTTGGTCCCGACGACGTGGATGGAGGCGAAGCGGTTCTGCGGCTGGCCGAGGAGGAGGCAGAGCCGCCGGATCCGCTCCAGCCCGAGCTTCCAGCCCAGGACCTCGCGGCGGTGGAGGATCTCCTCGGAGGCGGTCAGCCGCCGAGTTCCTCGAGCTCGGCCCGGTAGGCCGCGAGCTTCTCGCGCTCCGCGTCGACCACGTCGGCCGGGGCCTTGGCGACGAAGCCCTCGTTGGAGAGCTTTCCCTCTCCCCGCTTCACCTCGGCGCGGAGCATCTCGCGCCGCTCCTCGATGCGGGCGGCGACTGCGTCGGGATCGATCCCCTCCGTCTCGAGCAGTTCGACGCCACCGACGCTCGCGATCGGCTGCCCGCCGTCCTCGGAGAACTCGACCCGGGCGAGTCGCGCCACCAGCTCGTGCGGGCGACCGTTGACGCGCGCCGTCAGCACCTGCTTCACGGGCACCCCGGCCAGGTCGCGCCAGCGCCGCAGCGCCCGGGTCAGTGCGATCGCACGGCCGATCTCCGTCTCCGCCGCCTCGTCGATCAGCCCCTCGTCGACCTCCGGGAAGGGATGGATGACCAGCGCCTCGGTGGCAGGCCTCGGCAGGTACGAGTAGATCTCCTCGGTGACGAAGGGCATCATCGGATGCGCCAGGGCCAGCACCTGCTCCAGCGCCCAGAGCAGAGTGGCCGAGGCGTCCTCGTCGCCGTCGTAGAGACGCGGCTTGACGATCTCCAGGTACCAGTCGCAGAGCTCCGACCAGAAGAACTCGTAGAGGTCGAGCGCGGCGTGGGAGAAGTCATACGCCTCGACCGATTCGCTCACCGACCGGACTGCCCGCTGCAGGCGCGAGGCGATCCAGCGATCCTCGACGCGATCGGAGCGCGGCCCCGGCTCGACGTCGTCGCGGGCCTCCATCAGCACGAGCCGAGAGGCGTTCCACATCTTGTTGGCCAGGTCGCGGCCCTGCTGGACGCGGGCCTCCGAGAAGCGCACGTCCTGGGCCGAGGACATCGCGAGCAGCCCGAAGCGGAGCGCGTCCGCCCCGTGCTTCTCCATCTCGTCGAGCGGGTCGATCCCGGTGCCGAGCGACTTGCTCATCCGCCGGCCGTCCGGCGCCTGGATGATGGAGTGGACGTAGACGTCCGAGAACGGGATCTCGCCGGTGAACTCGAGCGAGGTCATGATCATCCGCGCGACCCAGAGGAAGATGATGTCCCGCGCCGTCACCATCGTGTCGGTCGGGAAGAAGGACTTGAACTCGGGCGCGTCGGCGTCGGGCCAGCCGAGCGTCGCGAACGGCCAGAGCGCCGAGCTGAACCAGGTGTCGAGCACGTCGGACTCCTGCTCCCAGCCCTCGCCCTCGGGCGGCTGCTCGCCCACGTAGGTCTCGTCGCCGCGGTACCAGACCGGCAGCCGGTGGCCCCACCAGAGCTGGCGGGAGATGCACCACGGCCGGATCCGCTCCATCCAATCGAGGTAGACCTTGGTGTGGGGCTCGGCGGGGATGAACCGGACGCGGCCGTCCGTGACCGCCTCGATCGCCGGCTTCGCCAGCTCGTCCATCCGGCAGAACCACTGCAGCGAGATCAGCGGCTCGATCCGCTCGCCCGAGCGGTGCGAGAAGGGGACCGAATGGGTGTAGGGCTCCTCGCCACGGATCAGCTCCTGATCCCGCAGCTCCGCCACCACCGCCTCGCGGGCCGCGTCGGCCGTCATGCCGCGGAAGCGCTCCGGCGCCTCATCGCTGATCCGGCCGTCCTCGCCGATCACGCTGATCTCGGGGAGGTCGTGCTTGCGGCCGATCTCGAAGTCGTTGGGGTCGTGACCGGGGGTGATCTTGAGCGCCCCGGTGCCGAACTCGGGGTCGACGTGCTCGTCCGCGATCACGGGCAGCCGCCTGCCGACGAGTGGCAGCGTCGCGTGCTTCCCGACCACGTCGTTGTACCGCTCATCGTTCGGATTCACGGCCACGGCCGTGTCGGCGAGCATCGTCTCCGGGCGGACCGTGGCGACGACCAGCTCGCCGCCGTCATCGAGTGGATACGCGATCTCGTAGAGCGTGTCGTTGACCTCGCGGTTCTCGATTTCGAGGTCCGAGATCGCGGAGTGCAGGCCCGGATCCCAATTGACCATGTAGTTGTCGCGGTAGATCCAGCCCTTGCTGTAGAGCTCGGCGAAGACCCGGTAGACCGCCCTCACGTAGCCCTCGTCGAGCGTGAACCGCTCGCGCTCGTAGTCGCAAGAGGCGCCCAGCCGCTTGTACTGCTCGATGATCGTCGAGCCGTACTGCTCTCTCCAGGCCCAGACCCGCTCCGTGAACGCCTCGCGGCCGACCTCCTGGCGAGACGTCCCCTCCGACTCGAGCTCCTTCTCGACCACCGCCTGCGTGCCGATACCGGCGTGGTCCGTGCCGAGAATCCACATCGTGTTGCGACCGCGCATCCGGTTGAGACGAATGAGGACGTCCTGGACGGTCCCGTTCAGCGCATGACCCATGTGCAGCGCGCCGGTGACATTCGGCGGGGGGATCGCGATCGAGTAGTTCTCGCCCGGTGAGCCCTTCGCCGGCGGGTGGAACCAGCCCCCCTCTATCCAGCGCTCGAAGACGCGCTGCTCGACCGCACCGGGGTCCCAGCGCGTCGTGTCCTCGAGGTTCTTTCGCCGCTCAGCGTCCACGCGCGCGATGTTAATCGTGGCCAGGAAGCGGACGGGCGGCGGGATCGGCAGACTGCAGCGCCATGGGAGAAGGAGAGCGGGACAGCGAGAGACTGAGTAGGCGCCGCTTCATCGGAGCGGGCGCTGGAGCGGCGGCCGGAGCGGCGATCGGCTCCTATCTGCCGTCCGGTGCACTCGGGGAGCAGGCGGAGGAGGCCAGGGCCAAGCCGAAGAACCGGCGGCGGCGCCGGCGAGCCGACGTGATCGTCATCGGCGCCGGGCTCGCGGGGCTGACCGCCGCGCGCGAGGTCCTGCGCGGCGGCCATTCGGTCCTGATCCTCGAGGCGCGCAACCGGGTCGGCGGCCGGACGCTCAATCACAAGCTGGGCGCCGGCAAGATCGCCGAGGTCGGAGGGGAATGGGTAGGCCCCACTCAGGACCACCTGATGGCTCTGGCCGCGGAACTCGGGATCGGCACCTTCAAGACCTACAACACCGGCAACAACGTCTACTGGGCCAACGGGGTCCTCACCCCCTACCAGTCGGGCGGGCCGCTCGGCCCGATCCCACCGGACCCGACGGCGGTCGGCGAGGTCTTCGTGGCCGTCAACAACCTGAACTCGATGGCGGCGACCGTCCCCGTCTCGACTCCGTGGACGGCGCCCAGCGCGGCCGCCTGGGACGGCCAGACGCTCGAGACGTGGAAGCAGTCAAACATGCAGGTCCCGAACGCCCGGGCGCTGTTCGACACCGGGATCGGGGCCGTGTTCGCGGCCGAGCCGAGCGACCTGTCCCTGCTCTTCACGCTCTTCTACATCGCCTCCGCCACCAACGAGACGACCGCGCCCGACCTCAACCGGCTCTTCAATGTGCCGGACGGCGCCCAGGACAGCCGCTTCGTCGGCGGCTCCCAACTGATCTCGAAGCGGCTGGCGAAGCGGATCGGCAAGAAGCGGATCGCGCTGAAACAGGCGGTGCGGCGTATCGAGCAGCACCGCCACGGCGTCCGTGTCTTCACCAAGCACCTGACCGCGTCGGGCAAGCAGGTGATCGTCACCGGCCCGCCCGTGGTCACCGCCCAGATCCACTACGACCCGCACCTGCCCGCCGACCGCCGCGCCCTTCTCCAGCGCTTCCCGCAGGGAACCACCATCAAGTGCCAGGCCGTCTACGACCGTCCCTACTGGCGGGACTCCGGGCTCACCGGACAGGCGGTCGCGCTGGACGGCCCGGTCCGCGTCACCTTCGACAACTCACCCCCCGACGGCAGCCCGGGCGTCCTGCTCGGCTTCATCGAGGGCGCGGCTGCCCGCGACTACCAGCGCCGCCCCGCCGGCGAGCGCAAGGCCGCCGTGCTGAACGCGTTCGCCACCTACTTCGGCGAGGCCGCGCGGCATCCCCGCGAGTACTTCGAGATGAACTGGACCCACGAGGCCTGGACCCGCGGCTGCTACGAGGGCTACCTGCCGCCGGGCGCCCTCACCGCGCACGGCAACGCGCTCCGCGCTCCCTTCAAGCGCATCCACTGGGCCGGAGCCGAGACCTCCGACTACTGGTACGGCTACATGGACGGCGCGGTCCGCTCCGGACAGCGAGCCGCCGCCGAGGTGCTCGCGGCGCTCTAGTCCTCAGTTCCGCTCTTCCTGCAGCGACTCGAGCACGCCGAGGATCTCGCCGACGCGGCAGACCAGCAGCCGCTCCTCGTCGATCTCGACCCAGACGCCGGCCGCAGACGGGAAGACGACGTGGTCACCGGGCTCAACCGGCATGTCGACGCCGGCTCCCTCCCACCAGTCGAGCCCAGGCCCGACGGCCAGCACGATCCCCTGCTGGGGTGGAGGCTCGTCGATCCCCTGCGGCACGACGAGGCCGGACCGGCGCATCCGGTCCTGATCGAGCTCCTTGAGGACCACCTGATCGAACAGCGGCCGGAGCTGGTG
>JBKPTM010000411.1:0-2513 GCA_046765935.1 Actinomycetota bacterium
CGTGTAGCTCGCGAGCGGGTACGCGTCGGGGGCCGACTTCGGTGGGTCGACGAGCGACGGGGCGTTGTTCGACGGGACGCCCTTCACGGCGCCAGCAGCCGCGCTGATGGTGTCGAGCGACGGCTGCAGGAACTTGCCCGCCGCGTTCTCCATTGCCGCCTGGTTGAACCCGTTCGACTGGGCGTACGCGGCCCCGACGTAGGCGATCGCGCCGTCGGTCTTCGAGAGCACAGCCGACACGCCGTCGTTGCCCTTGCCCCCTACGCCCGTGGGGAACTTGACCTCGGTGCCGACACCGACCTTCGACCTCCACTCCGAGCTGACCTTGGAGAGGTAGTCGGTGAGGATGTAGGTGTCGCCGCTGCCGTCGCTTCGATACACGGGCGTAACCTTGGTGGAGGGGAGGTTCGTGCCCGGATTGAGCTTCGCGATCGCGGGATCGTTCCAGGTCGTGATCTTGCCCAGGTAGATGTCGGCGAGGGTCGGGCCGTCGAGGCGCAGGCCGTCATCCACTCCGCTCAGGTTGTATACGGGGTCGGTGGACGACAGCGCCCACGGAATCATCTCGACGTCCGGTGCGGCCTTCTGCTGATCCGGCGTCAGCGGCGCGTCGCTGGCGCCGAAGTCGACGGTTCCAGCAGTGATCTGCTCGATCCCGCCGCCCGATCCGATGGCTCCGTAGGTCACGGTATTGCCGCTGCGCGACGAGTAGTCAGATTGCCATTTGGACATGAGGGGCGCGATCAGGGTGCTGCCGGCTCCGGTGAGGGGGCCGCCGGTTGAGGCTGACGCGCTGTCGGAGCTGCTGCTGGACCCGCACGCGGCGACGCCAAGGGCGATCGTGGCGATCAGCCCGCATGAGAGAAAGGCAAGTATCGACTTGCGAGAAATCACTTGATTTCGGTCTCCTTCGTCGTGTTGTCGTGGCCAGGGTCCCAGCGAACCCCTGGAGACCTGTTACGGGCCAGTGGCCGACCCGTTAACAAGTGGTGAAAGCCCGCAATCTGCGAAGAAATGCACCTGTTCCTGCGATCGGATATGTTTTGCGCGGCGGGGTCGGGCGCAGACGGCTAGTCGGAGACGCCGGTCGCGGCGACGTCCTCGGCCCCTGGATCCGGCTGATCCGCCGCGACGTCCTCCGCGGGCGCCACGGGCCGAGCGAGGATGGCGCCCGGCGCCGCCGGCTCTGTGGGCTGCGGATCGAAGCGGTATCCGACACCGAAGTGCGTGTGGATGTATTCCCAGCCCGGCGATCGCTTCTGAAGCTTGGAGCGCAGCTTGCGCACGAACACGTCGACGGACCGGTCGCCGTGGGTCATCGCGTAGCCCCAGACACGGCGGTAGATGTCGTCGCGCTCGAGCACCTTGCCGGCGTGGTCGGCCAGCGCCTGGAGGAGCTCGAACTCGCGACGCGTCAGGTCCAGGCTCTCGCCCGCGACGTAGACCTGAAAGCGATCCGGCCGGATCTCGAGTTCACCGGCCACGAGCGGGCCGGAGTCCTCGCGAGCGCGCCCGCGTCGGTGCCGTCGCACGACCGCCTCGATCCTCGCCATGACCTCCTCCGGATGGCACGGCTTGGAGACCCAGTCGTCGGCGCCGAGCCGGAGGCCGCGGACGCGCTGAGCGAGCGTCGCCCCCTGGGTGCAGACGATGACGCCGAGGTCCGGCATCATCCCGCAGACGCGCTCGAGGAAGTCCCACGCGAGCGGCCCCAGGAGCGCCGGATCGACGACGAGCGCGTTCAGCTTCATCGCGGCCAGCTCGTCCGCCGGCGCCGGACCTGACAGCACGCGGTACTGGACGCCTGCCCCCTCGAGACGCTTCGCCAGGACCCGCACGAACCCGGAGTCGTCGTCGAGCACGGCTACGCGGAGGTGGCGGTTCGCGCTCACGGGCTGGGAGCAATGGTAGTTAGGTGACAGGCGCGCCACCGCTGGCTTCACAGAAGTTTCACATCTCAGCCGCGGCACGCCGGAAATGCGCGGTGCCGTCCTTCGTCGTCTTGCAGGGAAACCCGCCTGCGACAAGACCTCACGGAGCAGGCGATTCGCGGGAGAACGTCGAGACCCGGCATTCGACAGCTGAGTTCGCGGGTATCGTCTCTTGGCATGAACCGCGCGGACATGCAGCGTCTGTTTGAGAGACATCGTGACGCCGAGGCCGCCGCGCGACTATGACGCGATCCTCGCGACCTTCGTCGAGGACTGCTTCCTCGAAACCATGCTCTCGGCCTGCGCAGCGAGGGACGGGACGCGGTTCGCAAGACCTATGAGGAGAGGTACTTCAGGGCGTTTCCCGACCTCGCGCCCGAAGACGAGGGGCGGGCGTTTGGAGAAGAGGTCATGGTCGTGTGGGGGACCCTCAGGGGAACGAGCGGCGGGGAGTGGATGGGCGTTCCTCCATCCGGGGGTTCCTTTGCCGTCCCGTTCGCAAACGTGACCCCGTTCCGCGACGGGCTGATGGCAGGCGAGAGCGTCTACTTCGGTCTCGCCACGCTTTGCGAGCAGGCAGTG
>JBKPTM010000412.1:0-2060 GCA_046765935.1 Actinomycetota bacterium
CCGCAGAACCGCTTCGCCTCCATCCACGTCGTCGGGACCAACGGCAAGACCTCGGTGACGCGGATGACCGCGGCGCTTCTGGAAGCGCACGGTGTCTCGACGGGCGCCTATGTCTCTCCCCACATCACCTCGTGGCGCGAGCGGGTGCTGATCCGGGGAGAGCCGATCTCGGAGGAGGCGTTCACCGACGCGCTCGAGCGGGCCGAGCAGGCCGCGGAGGTCGCCGACCGCTCGGCCGGGGACGAGGGCCCGGTCACACAGTTCGAGCTGCTCACCGCCGCGGCCTTCGTCGCCTTCGCCGCGGCCCGCGTCCAGTACGCAGTGATCGAGGCCGGCCTTGGAGGCCGCCTCGATGCGACGAACGTGATCCCGTCGCAGCTCACTGTGCTCACCTCCGTGGGCTACGACCACACCGAGTGGCTGGGGGAGACACTGGAGGAGATCGCGGCGGAGAAGGTGGCCGTTCTTCGCGATCACACGAAGCTGATCCACGGCGAGCTCGCGCCCGAGGTGATGCCAGTGGTAGAAGCCGCGAAGAGAGAGCGCCACGCCGAAGGGGGACAGGTCGCGATCGAGATCGAGGATCCGGATGGGCCGACCGGTGGCTATCAGTTCGAGAACTTCGCGCTCGCGCTCGCGGCCGCGAGCGAGGTCGTGGGAGAGTTGACGGGCGAGGGGGTCGAGGCGGTGTACGAACGGCTGACGATCCCGGGCCGCGCCGAGGCCTACGAGGGCGATCCGCCGACCGTCTATGACGCTGCGCACAACCCCGACGGCGCCCGGGCGCTGGCGCAGACTCTCCCCGAGCTGGTCGGGGACCGCGAGGTCGTCTGCTGCCTCGCGATCCTCGAGGGCAAGGATGCGGCGGGCATCGTCAACGGCCTGGCGCCGGTCGTCTCACGGTTTGTCTGCACGGAGATCCCGCCGGAACGGATCGAGGGCTCAGGACGCCCGGGCGGCCGCGCAAGGCCCGCGCTCGAGGTGGCCGCGCTGTGCCAGAAGGCGGGCGTGGAGGCCGAGGCGATCGCCGATCCGCTGGCCGCCTGGGAGCGGGCACGGGAACTTGCCAGGGAGCGTGGGGGGGTCGCGCTGGCGGCCGGCAGCCACTACCTTCTGTCGTCGATATGGACAGAGAGGCCCGCTCAGAGCTCTTGACGATGATGGGACTCGTCGCCGTGGTCGTCGCGGTGGTGATCCTGGTGTTCTTCGCCTTCGGCTACGTGTTTGGGCTGCTCTTCCTCTAACCGAAAGGCAAATTCCGCGATCAGGCAGGGTTACACGCTCCCGTAAGGAAGTACGTACACTCGCGGCTCTCATTTCCCCATGCCTCTAGCACTCTTCGGAATCGACGGCGGGGCCCTCGGCCTCATCGTCAATTTGCTCGTCCTTTTCCTGATCGTCGTCTATCTGGCGCTGATCTACTGGACCTACCTCGACGCCCGGCGGCGCATCGAGGATCCGGTGCTGATCGCGTGCGCGACGGCCGCGTCCGTGTTCCCCTACCTGGGCACGATCGTCTACACGATCCTGCGCCCGCCGGAGTTCCTCGAGGACCGGGAGGAGAGGGAGCTGGAGCTGCGCGCCGCGGAGCTCGAGCTGCGCCAGCGGATCGAGCAGTCCTGTCCGCACTGCGAGTACCCGATCGAGCGCAGCTACCTGCGCTGCCCGAATTGCGAGCGGCGCCTGCGCAATCCCTGCCGGAAGTGCCACAAGCCGCTTGATCCGAAGTGGGGGATCTGCCCCTACTGCGAGACCGAGGTGCGCAGGGAGCGCCCGGCGCGCGAGCCTCGACGGACCGACCGTCAGCGCACGGCGCGCGCGGCCGCCCAGCGCCAGGCCCGAACCGACAGACCCGACCGTACCGACCGCACGGACCGTACCGACCGCACCGACGGGCCCACCAGGCGTCAAACCCGGGCCCCGGTCGCGGCGCGCGAGCAGGAGCGGCCGAGCCGCTCCAGCCGTTCGAGTCGCTAGGCCGCCCGCGCCTGAAGCAGCAGACGGATCGTCTGGACAACAGCCCGGGCGTTCTCGGTCACCTGCCGCCAGGTGAACCGGAC
>JBKPTM010000413.1:0-3286 GCA_046765935.1 Actinomycetota bacterium
GATCTAGACGACGCCGATCCCGAGACGCCGTTCCTCGACGAGATGCAGTCCGAGCTCGACGCCCTGCGGGCCGAGGCGAAGGCCGCCTAGTCCTCTCGCGGCGGGAGCTTCGCGCGCCGGATGATCGGGCCGGTGAACCAGAACCCGATGAACGCCGCGGCCATCACGATCGTGCTGACGATGGCCGTCGCGGCCCCGAAGAGGAAGTCGCTGATCAGAGCGATCGCCCCGCACATCGAGACCGCCAGCAGGGCCATGCCGATCAGGGCGAGGTTGTTCGAGAGGGTGACGATGTACTCCTTCTGCTGGCGGCGGAAGAGGATCCGGTGGCCGATCGTCGGTGCGACCAGCAGAACCGTGGCGAGCGCGACGCTGATCAGGACCCCGAAGTAGAGCTTCTCCTGGAATGAGGTCAGGTCGTCGAACCTGTTGGTGAAGGGGACGGTGAGCAGGAAGGCGAACAGCACCTGGACGCCGGGCAGCGCCACCCGCAGCTCCTGAAGCAGGTCGGAGAGATTCCGATCGGCGCGCTCCTCCTCGCTCTCCAGGCGCCCGCTGTCCATCTGGCGGCGCTGCTCGGAGCTGCCGGGCTCGTCGGCCATCGCTACTTCTGCGTCATCACGACGATGCCGACGGCGATTGACGCCGCCACGACGACCAGCGCGATGACGGCGAGACCGCCGGCCGCGGCGGCGAGGACCGGCCGGTCGTCACGCACCATGTCGCCGGAGCGCGCCACCCCGAAGATCAGGATCGCGAATGCGACGGTGACGCCCACCCCGGCGATCAGCGAGGCGGCCACCGTCTGGAGCAGGTCCTTCGTCTCTACGACCGTCGCGATCATCGGTTCACTAGGCCGGCAGCGGCTCCTGCCGCATCCGGCGGACGAACGCCAGCGCCGTCGCGGCGATGCCGAGGAGCGAGATGAGAACGGGCCCGGCGGCGCCGTTGCCGAACAGCTGGCTGAAGCCGTAGGTCGCCGCCCCGATCGCTGCCGCGGCCGGCAGCGTGAGCAGCCAGGCGACGACGATGTTGCCCGCCACGCCCCAGCGCACCGCGGAGAGCTTCTTCCCCGCTCCGGCTCCCATCACGCCGCCGCTGATCACCTGCGTGGTCGAAAGAGGAAAGCCGAAGTGCGAGGAGGCCAGGATCACCGCCGCACCCGCGCCCTGCGCGGAGAACCCCTGCGCGGCGTCCATCTTGATGATGCGAGTCCCCATCGTGCGGATGATCCTCCACCCGCCGATGTATGTCCCAAGCGAGATCGCACTGGCCGCGGTGATCACCACCCAGAACGGCACGTCGGCGTCCGACGACAGGTTGCCGTTGGCGATCAGCGCGAGGGTGATCACCCCCATCGTCTTCTGAGCGTCGTTGGTGCCGTGCGCGAGCGCCAGCATGCCTCCCGAGACCACCTGGCCGAGCCGGAAGCCGCGGTTCACAGGTCCCGGCCGCTCCCTGCCGACGATGCCGTAGACGAGGTTGATCGCGATGACGCCGACGACGAAGGCGAGGACGGGCGCGATCACGGCCGGGATCAGCACCTTGCCGAGGATCCCGTCGCCGAGCACCGCGTCGGCACCGGATGCGGCGAAGGCCGAGCCCACCACTCCTCCGATCAGCGCGTGTGACGAGCTCGAGGGCAGGCCGAAGTACCAGGTGGCGAGATTCCAGGCGATTGCGCCGATCAGACCGGCGAAGACGACGGTCGGCGTGATGATGTCGGCGTTGACGACGTCCTTGGCGACCGTCGCCGCCACCGCCAGCGAGATGAACGCCCCGGCGAAGTTGAAGATCGCGGCATAGGCGACCGCGATGCGCGGAGGCATGGCGTGCGTCGAAATCGATGTCGCGACGACGTTCGCGGTGTCGTGGAACCCGTTCGTGAAGTCGAAGACGAGGGCGGTGCCGACGACGATGACGAGTACGACGTCGCTGCTCACGCGTTCTTGATGACGATGCCCTCGACGATGGAGGCGGACGTCTCGGTCGCGTCGATCGCCCGCTCGAGCCTGAGGAAGATGTCGCGCCAGCGGATCACGACCATCGGATCGATTCGGTCCGCGAACAATGAGGCCACCGCGTCGCGGTAAATCCGGTCGCCGTCGTTCTCCAGGCGGTGGATCTCGATCCAGTAGTGGTCGAGGTCCTTGAAGCCGCGCAGGTTCTGAAGCAGCCCATAGAGCTGCTCACAGCACTTGACCAGGACCTCGGCCAGCGCCAGCGCCTGGTCCATCGGCGCCTCGATCTTGTAGAGCCCCATGAAGTCCGCGGCCTCCTCGATCTCGTCGACGATGTCGTCCGTCTGGGTGGCGAGGGTGTGGATGTCCTCGCGGTCGATCGGTGTGACGAACGTCGTGTTGAGCCGCTGGATGATGTCGTGGGTGATCCGATCACCCTCCTGCTCGGCCTTCAGGATGTCGAGCGCCAGCCCCTCCTCGTCGGGCCACTTCTCGAGCATGTCGCGGAGCAGCTTCGCGGTCCGGAGCGTGTTCTGGCCTCCCTCGGCGAAGAGATCGAAGAAGACGCGGTCCTTGGGAACGAGTGAGAACCGGGCCACGGCTGCGCCAAACTAGCAGGCACCCAAGGGGCCGGCGCCCGAGGTCAGACGCTCTCGGCGACCTCTTTGGCGCGCTCTGCGTGGAGCTCGAGCAGCTCGTTCTGCAGGTTGCGTGGGGGATGGCCGTTGGTAGTGAGACGGGACCAGACCCCGTCGCTGCCCAGCTCCCAGGCATTGGTGTTGTCGGTGAACCCGCGGTCGAGGACGTCCGCGAGCTGCGCGCGCTTCGAGTCGTCCTCGACGGGCGAGAGCAGCTCGACGCGGTTGTAGAGGTTGCGGGGCATCAGGTCGGCGGAGCCGATGAAGATCTTGGTCTCGTCCGGGCGCTCGAAGGAGAAGATCCGAGAGTGCTCGAGGAACCGCCCGACGATCGAGACGACCCGGATGTTCTCCGAGATCCCGGGCACGCCCGGCCGGAGCGCGCAGATCCCCCTCACATTGAGCTCGACCTGTACGCCCGCCTGGGAGGCGCGGTAAAGCGCCTGCACGCAGGACGCGTCGAGCAGCGAGTTCATCTTCATCCGGATCCGCGACGGGTGCTCCGGGGAATGCGCCTCGATCGCCCGGTCGATCTCGCCGACGATGCCGTCCTTCAGGTTGAAGGGCGCCACCAGGACCCGGTCGTAACCGATCGGACGCGCGTAGCCGGTCAGGTAATTGAACATCTCCGCGATGTCGTCGCCGACCTCCTGATCCGCCGTGAAGAGGCCGAAGTCGGTGTAGAGC
>JBKPTM010000414.1:0-2834 GCA_046765935.1 Actinomycetota bacterium
GGGTCTGGAGCCTTGAGGCCGTCGATCGGCATGGCCATCGCGCGTGGCGTCGCGTCGAGCTCGTGGCCCGCCGCCGCGAGAGCCTCGGCGACCGAGCGGTCCCCCTCGGGCACCCAGACCGTCCAGGCCTCGACTCCGGCACCCGTGTAGAGGCCGGCGAGCGCTTCGATCGAATCGACCATGCGGCCGGGGTCCTCGTAGAGGACCGAGTTGAAGAACGACCGCTTCGGCGAGGAGGGAACGATGGAGGCGACCACGCCCTCCTCCTCCCAGACCCGGCCTCCGGTCCCCTCGGCGAGCAGGCGCCAGAAGGCCGGCATCCCCGCGCGCACCAGGCCGAACCAGCCGGCGCTGTCCTGCGGCGTCCCCATCTGGCGGGTCCTACCGCTTGCGGACCATCGTGATGCCGTCGGCGAAGCCGAGCAGCGCCACGTCCACGCGATCGTCCTTGGCCAGGCGGTCGTTGAGCTCGGCCGTCACCCGGGCGGATTCGGAGTCGCCCGGGTCGAGGACCGTGCCGTCGCGCAGGGTGTTGTCGATCAGGATCAGGCCGTTGGGCCGCAGGCGGGTCAGTGTCTCCTCGAAGTAGTCGATGTACTCGGTCTTGTCCGCGTCGATGAAGGCCAGGTCGAATTGCTCGCCCGGATCCATCGCGCGGATGGTCTCGAGCGCCGGGCCGACGCGGATCTCGACCTTGCCGTCGAGCCCGGCATTCCGCAGGTGCTCGCGGGCGCGCTCGGCATAGCCCGCGTCCAGCTCACAGCAGATGAGGCGGCCGTCGTCGGGCAGGCCGCGGGCGATCGCGAGCGCGCCGTAGCCGAGGAAGGTGCCCACCTCCAGCGCGTCGCGCGCGCCGATCGCCCTGGCGAGGATCGTCATGAACGCGGCCTGATCGCCCGCGATCTGCATCGCGGCGAGGTCGCCCATCTCCTCTCCGACCCGCTCTACGTCGGCGACGACTCCGTCCCGGAAGGAGCTGTGCTCCACCGAGTAGTGGTGCAGCTCCGGGGTGATGGTGATGAACTTCTCGAACGCCAAGGTCAGGGGGTCAGCCGGGACGGCGCTCGCGTCGGGCCAGGGCGGCGGCCAGGCCGCAGCCGGCGCCGACGAGCGCCCCGGCGAGGCCGGCGAAGACGTTCGCATAGTCGTCGACCAGCGGCAGGAGGATGAGGACTGCCGCGGCGACCGCGGCACCGATCAGCTCGACGTCCTCGTCCGGATGGGCGCGGACCTCGGCCGCGCGCATGACCGCCCAGGCGCTCAGCAGCCCCAGGGCGATGCCGTTGCCGCCGGCCGCCAGCAGGACGTCGTTGCTGCTGGCGAAGGCGGTCTCGATCCCGTCGGCGGCCAGCATTCCGAGGCCGCCGCAGGCGAGGATCAGAACGACTGTGGGGGCCGGGCCGAGCCGCCGCTCCACCGCGATGCCGAAGATCGCGATGCCGACCGAGGCGACGAAGAGGTAGCCGACGTCCGGATAGATGAACGGGGCGGCCAGGTAGCGCCACCAGTCGTCCTGCACCGGGCCGACGATCGCGCCGAGCTCGTAGGCGCCGAGCGAGGGGCTCGCTACCCGCAGAAGCAGGAGCGCGCAGGGGATCAGGATCGCGGCCATCACGGCGTAGGGCCGCTCCGCGAGGCGCTCCGCCCGCTGCGCCCGTGACGCGCGGCGACGGGCACGGCGCGACTCCCGAGGTGTGAGCTCGTCGCCGCGGAGCTCGAGCTTCGGGGCCCGCTTGCGCAGTCGCGTTCCGCAGTACGGGCACTCCGTGACGTACGGACTGACTTCCTCCCCACAGGTCCGACAGACGACGCTTAGCTCAGGCGAGCTCACCCCGCGAGGATAGTGCGAGGGCGCGCCCGGTTTCTAGGCGCGACCCGTTTGATGTTGTTGCTCGGCCCATCGATTGAGCTCGTAGAGAATCCGCGCGAGCTCGCGACCCCGCCCGCTGAGCCGGTAGCGCCGCGCGCCGTCGCGCTCCAACACGTCGGCGGCGAGCAGCTCTCGGACGCGCGCGGAGAGCACCGACGGGCTGATGCCGGTCCGCTCGCGGAGCTCCGAGAATGAGAGCGTGCTCCGGCGCAGCTCCCAGACCAGCCGCAGCGCCCAGCGGCGACCGAGGAGGTCCAGAACGCTCTCCACCGCTCGGTCGCCGGCCATCAGTACGGATTCCGTATTTTACGCCGCAAGAAGTCGGTAAATCACTACTGAAATCGTACCGGAGCGTCCACAAGTGGTTCGCGACCGGCCTTTGTGAGGCATCGGAACCCCTTTGTCTCAGCCGAAATCAGGCATCCGGGTCGGTGGCCGCGACGATCTCCTTCATCAGGCCGTCGATCCCGCCGTGCTCGGAGAGCCAGTTGAGCTGACGGCGGGCGCCGGTTCCGTGCTCGACGAGGTCGGTGAGCAGGAGGAGCTCCTCCTCGCAGCCGAGCGCCCGGGCGTCTTCGCGCAGGTCCTCGATCACACCCAGGGTCATCTCCTCCGCCGGCACCTCGTAGCCCTGATCGAAGTCGATCAGCTTGCCCTCGATCCCCACCAGCGCCGCCCTCACCTTGTTGTCGTCGATCAGCTCGTGGGGGTACTCGATGCTCGGCACCCGGTCGTCGTACTCCCCCGACAGCCGGTGCGCCAGGGCCAGCCCGAAGGCGGCGAAGCCGATCGTGTGCTCGATCCGGGTCTGCTGGTCGAAGACGCGGAGCTCGACGGTGCCGAGGTTCGGGTGGGGACGCACGTCCCACCACAGGTAGGTGTAGTCGGGGATCGCCCCGCCCTCCATCATCTGCTCGACGCGGCGGGAGTAGATCTCCCAGGTGCCGTAGTAGGGCGGGATCCC
>JBKPTM010000415.1:0-3856 GCA_046765935.1 Actinomycetota bacterium
CCGAGCTCGTCCGAGATGTGCGTGATCACGACCCGCTTGGCGCCGGCCTGGCGGGCGTGCTCCCCGGCCTCCTCCGGGGTGAGGTGCCCCCGATTGCCGGTGCGCTCAGGGCGCGGCAACGTCCCCTCGATGAACAGCAGATCCGCGTCCCGCGCTGCCTCGACGATCTCGTCGCCGGGCCGGGTGTCCGCGCTGAAGACGAACTCGCCGCTGCCCTCCGAGCCGATCCGGACGGCGAAGGTGTGGACGAAATGCGGGACGGGGTGAAACTTCGCCCAGATGTCGCCGATCTCGACGCGGTTGCCCGCCTCGTACTCCTCGATCCGGAAGGCGCTCTCGATCAGGTCGTCATTGCCCCACGCGCTCACCACCTGCCTGAAGGTCTCGGTCGCACCCGGGGGAGCCACCAGCCGCGGGTGAGCGGGCTCATCGGTCCCCTCCCACGTGTGGACCGGAACGGGTTGCTGCCGGGGCGCGTAGATCAGCGCGTACGAGTAGGGGACGAGGTCGAGGAAGTGGTCGGCGTGCAGGTGGGAGATGATCACGCCGTCGAGGTCGGTGTAATCGATGTGCTGGCGCAGCTTGCCGAACACGCCGTTGCCGCAGTCGAGCAGGACCTTCGTCTCGTCGGTCTCGATCAGATAGCCGCTGCAGGCCCCGCCGGCGTCTTGCCAGGAGGGTGACTTGCCGAGGACGGTGATTCTCAAGGCGAGGTTCCCATGGCCCCGCCGGGACTGTAAGGGGTTTGCGTCCTTTGCTACGCAGCTTGGGCTGCGACCTGCACCGCCGCGCCGGGCTCGCTGCCGTCCCGCATGAGAAGCGCCGGCTGGCGCGGTGGGACGAGGCCGTCCGGCGTGTCGGGCCGGAAGGTGGGACAGGGAGAGTCGAGACCCAGGGCGCAGAGGCTGCGGCGCCGGAAGAAACAGTCCTCGCAACTCACCGCAGCATTGCGCGCTCGACCGTCGGCCAAGGTTGCCCCATTCCTCTCTTCGTCGCTCTCCCCGGGGTCGGCGGACCCCGATTTCTGATCTGACGCCCCGGGTTTCAGCTCCCCGTGAGCCGCAGCCATGAAAGCACTTGCGGGCACGCCCGTCAGGCGCGTTTCCGCAAATGACGCACTTCTTTTTTCACCGGTTGATCACGAGTCTCGCAAGCACCAGAAAACCGCCGGGGTCCGAAGGCCTCTCGCTAAGATCAGCGCCGATGGCGCACGAGCGGACAGCCCAGCTCTCGGCCTCTCCGCCGATGTTCGAGAGCCGCTTTCTCGACTTCTTCTCCCGCGTCCACCCGGTCATCCCGGCGCTGATCTTCGTGCCGGTGGTCGTCGGCGGAGTGTGGCTCGGAATCGATCGCGGCCTCGCGATCGGGACCACGGTCCTGCTCTTCCTCGCCGGCCTCCTCATCTGGACGCTGACTGAGTACTGGCTCCATCGCCTCTTCTTCCACTGGGAGCCCAAATTCCGAGGCGGCGACCGCCTCCACTTCATCATCCACGGCGTCCACCACGACCATCCGAACGACGCGATGCGCCTCGTGATGCCGCCCGCCGTCAGCGTCCCGCTCGCCGCCCTGTTCCTCGGTCTCTACGTCCTCATCTTCGGGACGCCGCAGGCCTTCCCGGCCTTCTCGGGATTCATCCTCGGCTATCTGACCTACGACTACATGCACTACCACCTGCACCACCACGTGCCGAGGACCAAGTTCGGGAAGAGGCTGCGGACCCACCACATGCGCCACCACTTCCAGGACCACCGCTACGGCTTCGGCGTCTCCTCGCCCCTCTGGGACGCGATCATGGGAACGCTCCCGAGGAGTCGCAAGACCAGGTAGTTCGAGGGTCTAACCGGCCAGTACCCAGCCGCCGTCCACGTGGATCACCTGACCGGTGATGTAGCCGGCACCGTCCGAAGCCAGGAAGAGGACGGTCTCGGCGATCTCCTCCGGCCTGCCGAATCGCTTCAGCGGGTTCATCGCGATCGCCTCGTCTATGTGCTCAGGGGAGACACCCCACTCCGTCTCCCATTCGCCTGAGATCGGCCCGGGTGCAAGCGCGTTCACGCGAATCTCAGGGGCGAGGTCCCGGGCCAGCGTGACGGTGAAGCCGCGGATCGCTCCCTTCGCGGTGGAGTAGGTGACGGGAACGAAGTTGATCGCATTCTCGGGATTCGTCCCGTTCCCATATGTGCTCGAGAAGTTGACGATGGCTCCGCCACCAGCTTCGAGCATCGGGGGGCGCACTGCCTGACACATCCGCATGGCCCCGATCACATCAACCTGAAGGAGGGCACTCGCCGCGGCTGTGTCCAGCTCGCTGAACCTCACGGTGTCTGCCTCATCGAGGCGGCCGGCGGCGTTGACGAGCACGTCCAACCGGCCGTAGCGCTCGACGACGTCTCGGACGAATGCGTCCACCGAGTTCTGATCGGTGACGTCGAGCTGGCCGGAGTGAGCCCGCTCGCCGCCGCTCTCAAGGTCCGCTACGAGCTTTTCAGCCTCGGAGCGAGAGGAGCGATAGCCGACCGCAACCGCGGCGCCCTCCGAACCGAAGCCTCTGGCGACGGCCCCACCGAGCGTTCCTCCGCCCCCGGTGACCACCGCCACCCTCCCCTCAAAACGCCGCCCATCATTCCATCGAGCATCCATGCTTCTCCCCTCGGTCGGTGGCCTCATTAGACCACGCGGCTTGGGGGCTCCCGCCCCTCCAGCACCGCGATGACGTTGTCGGACACCGCGCGTGCCATCCCATCGCGGGCCGCCACCGTCGCCGAGCCAATGTGCGGCAGGAGCACGCAGCGCGGCGCCTCCAGCAAACGCTCTGGAACCCTCGGCTCGCCCTCGTAGACGTCGAGACCGGCGGCCCCGAGCGCGCCCGACTCGAGCGCCTCGGCGACGGCTTCGGAGTCGACCAGGGTGCCGCGGCTGGTGTTGACCAGCACGCCCTGGGAGCCGATCAGCTCGAGCTCCCGCGGCCCGATCAGGTGGTGCGTCTCGGGGATCGCGGGCGCGTGCAGGCTGACGACGTCCGAGGCCGCGAGCAGCTCGTCGAGCTCGAGCCGGCGGGCGTCGAGCTCGCTCTCCGCCTCCGGCTTGGCGGTCGGGCCCGCGTAGACGATCGCCGCGCCCAGGCCGTGGGCGAGGCGCGCATAGCGGTGGCCGATCCTCCCCATCCCGACGACTCCGACGGTCGAGCCCCAGACCTCGAGGCCGCGGTACGCGGCCGGATCCCAGCCTCGCCAGTTCCCGGCGCGCAGGTCGCGCTCGGCGTCGCTCAGCCGGCGGGCGGCAGCCAGGGTCAGGGCGATCGCCAGCTCCGCGGTGGCCTCGGTAAGCACGTCTGGGGTGTTGGAGACCATCACCCCGCGCTCGCGACAGGCGTCCAGGTCGATGTTGTCGTAGCCGACCGCGAAGTTCGCCACGACGCGGAGGTCGTCGCCACAGGCGTCGAGCAGCTCGGCATCCACCGGGACGCTCGGATCGGCGACGAAAGCCGCGGCGCCCGGAGCGATCTCGAGGATGCGATCGCGGCTCGCGTCCAGGCCTCCCTCCCTCACCTCGTACCGCTCCCGGAGCTGATCGAGACCAGCGGGCAGCAACACCCTCGCCACCACCACAACCTGACCGCCGCCGTTCATACTCAGTTCAACCTAACCGTTACGGTCACCTAACCGTCACTCCGGATAGAGAGGACTTGAAAGGAATGCCAAGGGTTTCCAACACAGTCGATCAGGCAAGGACGCTGCTCGAGCGACGGCTGCGCGAGCTCGACGACGAGCGTAAGCAGGTCGAGGCGGCCCTCGCCGGCCTGGGCCGAAGCGCACGGCGCCGGGTCGGCCGGCCGCGCGGGGGATCGTCCACT
>JBKPTM010000416.1:0-3316 GCA_046765935.1 Actinomycetota bacterium
GCGTAGGCCTGGCCCTCGCTGACAGTGTCGCCCCCCTGGTCGGTGCGGACCACCCGTCCGTCGGGGCGGACGTACTGGTCGAAGAAGAACTCGGCGGCCTCGTGGGCCTGCTCGGAGAGGGTCGGATGGCTGGCAAGGCCCTTCGAGCCGAGGACGCCGAGCGCGACGGGCACCAACACGGCGGCGGCGAGCATCGAGGCAGCGACCGGCTTCGGCCATCGGCGCGAGGGAGGCGGGCGGCTGGGCCGCGGGGGATCGGGAAGCAGCGGCGCCGACGGCCGCAGCCGCAGCGCCGGGATCGCCGCGGTCAGCAAGACGGTGGCGTGCAGGGATGCGAACGCGACGTTGTTGAGGGTCGCGGCGCCGTGGCTTTGGCTGAGCCCGTACACGGCCGCCCCGATCAGGACCGCGACCGCCAGGAGGGCGGGCGCGACCGCCCGGGGCTGGCGAGCGATGGTGCCGTGCTTGGGGGTGACGACGAACCTCGCCGGGCGGCGGAGCAGGGAGTTGAAGGCCGCCTGGACGTGGATCCAGAAAGAGCCCGCCGCGAGGGCGAACGCCTCGTAGGTGTAGGTGCCGTATCCGGCGAGCGCGACCGTCGCGAGAGCGCCGACGTAATACGGGGCGAAGTGGAGCAGGAACTGATCTGCGGTCGCGGCGGCCAGGGGCTGGGCGCCGGTCAGGATCCGGATCACCGGCAGCGACATGTAGAGCAGCAGCGTGAGTCCGCTGAGGAAGTAGGTCGCCGAGAGCAGGTACTGGAGGCGGGTCCTCCAGCGCAGCTTCGAGCGCAGCACCAGCGGGATCGCGCCTAGGCAGCCGCGCGCCCAGCGCTGCTGCTGGCTGACGTAGGAGGCCATGTCCTCCGGACCGAGCCCGCAGGCGAGCACCTCGGAGACGTAGACGCTCCGCCAGTCCGCCTCGTGCAGGCGCACCGAGAGCTCGAAGTCCTCTGTGACCGAGTCCTCGGAGAAGCCGCCGACTTCTTCCAGGGCGCTGCGGCGGAAGACGACGTTCGTCCCGCAGCAGAAGATCGCGTCGAGCCCGTCCTTGCCGCGCGCGATCGGGCCGAAGAAGAGGTTCTGCTGGGCGGCCGCGGCCGCGGCGATCGGACCGCTGTCGCCGTTGGCGTAGTACTGCGGCGTCTGGACGAAGGCGACGCCGAAGTCCTCGAGATACCCGACGGTCCGGTCGAGGAACTCCGGCCTCGGGACGTGGTCGCAGTCGAGCACCGCGACGAAGGGAGCCGAGGTGGCGTTGAGCGCGTTGTTCAGGTTGCCCGCCTTCGCCCCGACGTTCTGCTCGCGGGTCAGGTAGCCGACGCGGTATCGCGACGCCAGGCTCGCCATCTCCGGCCGCTGCCCATCGTCGAGCAGCCAGACGCGGACATCGGCGCCGCTCAGGGCCGCCGCGCCCGCCACCGTCGGCTCGACCACGTCGAGGGGCTCGTCGTATACCGGAATGAGGACGTCGACCGGCTCGGTGCCGACGGGGGTGCGGCCGGCCCGCATCCGCTGGTGCGAGCACGTCCACCAGAAGCCGACGGCCTGAATCAGGTTGAAGCCCTCGGCCGCTATCAGCAGCCCGAAGAGCGCCGGGTTGCCCACGTGCGCTCCGCCGAGCAGCCAGGAGAGGTACCAGACCGCCAGCACCGAGCAGATCAGGGCCATGACAAGCGCGCGCCTGCGCGCCTCGCGCTGGTCCGGCATCGGCCAGTGAATCGGGCCGAGGCGAGGATCGCTCGCGGCGCTCACGAGTACTCCCAGATCCGGATCCGATCGCGCTTGATCGTCCGGATCAGCCTGTGGGGCTTCTGCCCGAGCTCATAGCGGCCCGTCCCGACCTGCCCCGCGATCCCAGGGTCCTCGAGGAAGCTGGCGAGCACGAAGACGTGCCCGCTCCGCGGCATCCCATGGGCCTCCGCGTCACTCAAGGCCTCGGTGCGGACCCCGGGCGAGTAGTAGCCGACCACGTCGCGCAGATAGTCGGGCGCATAGAGCACCGTGTCGCCGGGCCGCGCCTCGTTCCGAATCTGCTCGAGCGCACCCCGGAAGTCGAACGCGCGCGGGTTGTTGGGATTGAGCTGCTGGTCGGCCAGTCCGACGAGCAGGGTCAGCGAAAGCACTGTGGTGGCGACGATCGCCGGCATTCGCCTGCGCGGGCCGCCAGCCACGGCCCGGGCGAGCAGCAACAGCATCATCGGCACCGCGGCGATGAAGTAACGGACCTCGAAGAGGTCGCGTTTGACCAGTCCGACGAACAGGAGGATCAGGACAGGACCGAGCGCTAGGGCGAGCACCACCCGGGTGGAGGCCGAGCGACGCTGGCCCATCAGGGCGAGCGAGAGCAGCATCAGCAGCGGCCACAGGGCGGCGATCCGGAGCATGGTGCTGTTCGCGTGGTAGCCCCAGATCGCCCAGACGAAGTTCGAGAGGATCGCGTACAGCGAGGCGCTCGAGCCCGGGATCGACAGCGGGGCGGCGGCGCTCGGGGCACCGCCGAATCCCATCCCCGCCGCCTGGCTGTGGCTGAACTGCTCGTGAGCGAAGGAGGCGAGCGGCGCGATCGCGATGGCGAGGGCGATCCAGGTCAGCCACACGCCGGTCATCAGCCTCTTGATCGGGAGACCAGCACGGGCGCGCTTCCAGGCGGCGATTGCGAAGACGATCTGCTGGATCGCGATCGGGATCGCCGCGAAGTAGTGCGTGTAGAGCATGGCGATCGTCGCCGCGGCGTACGCGACCCAGTAGCGATTCCGGCCGTCGCGCAGCACCATGACCTGCGCCCAGAGCGCCAGAGTTCCGAGCAGCATGAAGAGCGCGTACATCCGCGCCTCCTGCCCGTACCAGACCACCAGCGGCGCGATCGTCGCGAACCCGGCCGCGACCAGGCCCGTGCGCCGGTCGAAGAGCTCCCGCCCGGTCACGAACATCGCCGGGATCAGGGCGACGCTGGCGAGGATGGACGGCGCGCGCACGGCGACCTCGCCGTCGCCGAAGAGCCTAACCGTCAACCAGAGGATGAGATAGTGGAGTGGCGGGTGGCGGTCGGTGGCCCGCAGGTTGTCGAGCATCCCGCCCAGCGACATGTGGGCCTGATGGATGCTGATCGCCTCGTCGACCCAGATGCTTCGCATCAGGACGAGCCTGACCACGAAGCTGATCAGGACCAGCCCGGCGACGATCAGCCACGGGCGGCGTGCTCGCCAGCTGCTGGCGTAGGTCGTCTCGCGCTCGGTGGCCGGCGGGGGAGCCGGCTCGCGGGTCGCCGGGGGCATCGGCGCCGGGCGCAGCGATGCGGGCGGCGCCCCTACGGG
>JBKPTM010000417.1:0-9063 GCA_046765935.1 Actinomycetota bacterium
TGGGGGTGGCGGTCATCCGGTGGCCTCCTGGACTGGCGATATAGTGGGATTTACAACTAACTTGAAGCTAAAGTGACTTGAAGAAAATGATAGCTTGAAGATCAAGCTGTTATAGCAAAGAGGAGCGATGGCTGCAAAGACGGGCACCAAGAAACGCGGTTTGGCCCAGGAGGCGACGGATCTGCTCGTCCTGCTCTCCGGGATCCTCATCGGGCTGAAGAAGCGACCCTCACGCGGCGCGGGCAAGCACGACGAGCTGCGCGACGCGTTCGAGAAATCCGAGCTGGGGGAGCGGCACGTCGCACCGCTCATGACCCTGATCATCAGCGGCCCGGCCAGCGTCAGCGAGCTCGCTGAGCGCATCGGCCTGACGCCCGCGACCACCAGCCTCCTAGTGGGCGAGCTCAGCCGCGCCGGCTTCGTGGAGCGTCGCGAGGACGAGGCCGACCGGCGCCGCACCATCGTCAGCATCGACCCGTCCATCGAGGAGGTCGTCCATCCACTGCTCCAGGAGACGGTCACGCCCCTCGTCAGGGGCCTCGAGCGGATGTCAGCGAGTCAGAGGGCTCAGCTGATGGACGGCCTGCGCATCCTCAATGAGGAGATGGGCGGTTCCCAGGGGAACGGCGCCGCCTAGGCCTCCTTCAACGGTTGGCGCCGTGTGGCGCACCCTCGCATCAAGGCCAGCCGCCGCTCTCCAGGTAGTCCCTGGCGCGATGAACTGACCGATCAGCCGCGACGGGCGAGCTCGCCGGCACGACTCAGTGCCGGCCGCGAACGCGCGGGCAGCTCCCGGCGAAGCCGCCATCTCGCGCCGGAGAAGTTGCGATTGGCGACGGTTGCGAATCCCTCCTCGTCCTCGCGCAAAGCCAGCAGCAGGTGTGCCACCCGATCGCCGGCCGGGAGGTCGCCCGCCTCACCGACACGCACGCAGAAGCAGTGCACCCGGTGGCCGCCGGGTCGCACCAGGATCGCGCCCTCCAGCCCGACCAGCCACGCGCCCAGCCGGCCGCGCTCGAGAGCCAGGCCCGTACCGCCGAGCAGCTCCCTCGCGTCGTGGCCGACGAGGTCAGCCAGCAGGCCGAGCGCCCTTCGCTCGGCGTCACCGCCGGCCGCTCCCAGCGGCTTCACCCCGCGCGCGCCCCGCCGCGCCTGCAGGTGGAGCACCGCGATCCCGTGGCCCAGGAAGATCGCCGCGACGGGGAACGCCAGCGGCTCGATCCAGACCAGGAGCGCCGCTGGCAGCCCGAAGGTGGCGAGGACCCCGATGCTCCACAGCGTCCAGATCCGCCCCTCGCGCGCGAGGCTGCGCTCGCTGGCGCGGCGCCGCCACGGCATCGCGGCGGCCTCGACAAGAACTCCCGGCGTCGCGGAGGACACCGCCTCCATACTCAGCCTCCCGCGATCGGCCGTCGCAGCACGACCAGATCGGCGTCAAGGGGCAGCTCGCGCACGACCTCGGCCGAGCCATCCGAGAGGGTCGCGCTCGCCAACATCCCCTCGTCGAGCTCCCGCCGGAAGGCCTCGACCGCGGCCTCCTGCGAGGCCATGTCATCAGCGGTCCAGTTCGCCAGCTCCGTGTGACCCGTCCGGTCCAGCCTGATCAACCTCGACATTCGGTCCTCCTTTTGATTCGGCGGCGGTCTTGTGGCCGCCGTTCAAGTTATACGCCGGGATCTGGGCATCGCGATCACCTCGGAGGTAGGGGCCGCACCTAAACTGGCCGCGTGGCAACGGAACCGCAGACCTCCGAGAGCACCCACCGCTACGACCCCCAGGCGATCGAGCGCAAATGGCAGCTCGTCTGGGAGGCCGAGGGCACCTGGGAAGTCGCCAACCCGGGCTCACCCGAGTTCGACGATTCAAAGCCGAAGAGCTACGTGCTCGAGATGCTCCCCTACCCCTCGGGCGAGCCGCACGTCGGGCACCTGAAGGCCTACTCCGTCGGCGACGCGATCGCCCACTTCCGTCGCCGCCGCGGCTTCAACGTGATTCACCCGATGGGCTACGACGCCTTCGGGCTGCCGGCCGAGAACAACGCGATCCAGACCGGCGAGCACCCGCGGGAGGCGACCGAGAAGTCGATCGCTTCGTTCCGCGAGACCTTCAGGCGGTGGGGCATCTCGATCGACTGGACCCGCGAGCTCGGCACCCACGAGCCCAGCTACTACCGCTGGACCCAGTGGATCTTCCTGAAGCTGTACGAGCGCGGCCTGGCTCACCGCCACGAGGCGCCGGTCCACTGGTGCCCAAAAGATCAGACCGTGCTCGCCAACGAGCAGGTCATCGACGGCCACTGCGAGCGCTGCGGCACGCTGGTCGAGCTGCGCCAGCTCGAGCAGTGGTTCTTCCGCATCACCGAGTACGCCCAGCAGCTGCTCGACGACTTCGACCTCCTCGAGTCGTGGCCGGGGAACGTGGTCACCATGCAGCGCAACTGGATCGGCCGCTCCGAGGGCGCCGAGGTCATCTTCCGGTGCGAGGACCTCGACATCGACTTCCCCGTCTTCACGACGCGTCCGGACACGCTCTTCGGAGCCACCTTCTTCGTTCTCGCCCCCGAGCACCCCGAGGTCGAGCGCCTGGCGGCGGGCACCGAGCACGAGCGGGCCGTCCGCGATTACGTCAACGAGTCAGCCCGCGCCACCGCCGAGGAACGAGCTGGGGAGGAGCACCAGAAGACCGGCGTTCCGCTCGGCCGCGAGGTGGTCAACCCGGTGAACGGGGAGCGCATACCGATGTTCGTCGCGGACTACGTGTTGATGGAGTACGGCACCGGCGCGATCATGGCCGTGCCGGCACACGACGAGCGCGACTACGACTTCGCGAAGACCTTCGACCTGCCGATCCGCCAGGTGGTGGCCCCGCCGGAAGGGCAGGACGCGCCATCGGATGCAGCGTTCGTCGAGCACTCAGAGGGCGAGCGGCTGATCAACTCCGGCCCCTTCGACGGGATGACCTCGCCCGAGGCGATCCAGAAGATCACCGCCTGGCTCGAGGAGCAGGGGAAGGGCAAGCCGGCGGTGAACTACCGCCTCCGCGACTGGCTGATCTCGCGCCAGCGCTACTGGGGCGCCCCGATCCCGATCATCTACTGCGACGAATGCGGCATGGTCGCAGTGCCCGAGGACCAGCTCCCGGTCCTGCTCCCAGACGTCAAGGACTACGCCCCGAAGGGAAAGAGCCCGCTGGCGGCGGCCGAGGACTGGGTCAAGACCGAGTGCCCGAATTGCGGGGGAGAGGCCCGTCGTGAGACCGACACGATGGACACCTTCGTGGACTCCTCCTGGTACTTCCTCCGCTACCTCGATCCCCGGAATGACGAGGAGGCCTGGGGGCGTGAGGTCGCGGACTACTGGATGCCCGTCGACCAGTACATCGGTGGCGTCGAGCACGCCATCCTCCACCTGATGTACGCGCGCTTCTTCATTAAGGCGCTGCACGACATGGACCTGCTCGAGGCGCGCGAGCCCTTCGCCAATCTGTTCACGCAGGGAATGATCACCCGCGACGGGGCGAAGATGTCCAAGTCCCGCGGCAATACGGTGAGTCCGGCCGAGTACGTGGAGCGCTTCGGCGCCGATGCGCTGCGGACCTACATCTGCTTCATCGGTCCCCCGATCAAGGACGCCGATTGGTCGGACCAGGGGGCGGAGGGGATCTTCCGCTTCCTTGCCCGGCTATGGCGCCTCGGCCGAGAGGTCGCGGATCGGACCGAGCCGGGGTCCCTCGGCGGCGCCGAGGGCGAGGCGCGTGAGCTGCTCGCCAAGGCCCACTGGGCGATCGACAAGGTGACCCGCGACATCGACCCGCGCTTTCAGCTCAACACGGCGATCTCCGCCGTGATGGAGCTCGTCAACGAGATCTACCGGCTCAAGGACGCCCTCTACCGCGACACGACGGGATCCGCGGCGGTGCGCTTCGCCACGGCCACGGCGGTCTCGCTGCTCTTCCCGTTCGCACCGCACCTCTGCAGCGAGGTCTATGAGTGGCTCGAGGGGCACCGGGTCTGGGAGCAGCCCTGGCCCGAGGCCGACCCCGACCTGCTGGAGCGCGACACATACATGCTCGTCGTGCAGGTGAACGGCAAGCTGCGAGACCGGATCGAGGTCGCCTCCGACACGGGGGAAAGCGAGCTGATCGAGCTCGCCAAGGCGAGCGACAACGTCCAGCGCCATCTCGACGGCAAGGACATCGCCAAGGAGATCGTCGTCCCGGGACGGCTCGTCAATCTCGTCGTCGGCTGAGGGCAACACGCGGCTCCATCGTGTTGGCCGGGGTGTGCTAGAAAGCCCCCGTGCTGGTCAGGCGGCTCGCGGAGGCTCCGATAGAGGAGTGGCACCGGCTTCGCAATCGCATCCTCATGGATGCAGGTGAACTCGGCTCGCGCAACATGTCGGTGACCTGGCTGGAGGTGCCTGAGGGGATCGACCAGGAGCTGCACTCCCACGAGGAGGCCGAGCAGGTCTACATCGTGGTGAGCGGCCGCGGCACCATGACCGTCGCGGGCGACACCCAGCAGGTTGGTGAGGGAGACCTCGTGCTCGTCCCGCCGGCGACGGACCATTCGATCGCCAACTCCGATTCGGCCGACCTCTGCTGCGTGTCGGTCCAGTCGCCGCCGGTGACCTCGTCCGAGGTCTTCGGGCGCTCGGGCGTCGGCGTCGCCTCCGAGTACGAGTACGACGAGGAGTAGCCCCCGTGACCCGCAAGCGGGTCGTCGTCAGCGGTCGCGTCCAGGGGGTCTTCTTCCGAGATACGACCAGGCGCCGAGCCGAGGCGGCGGGCGTCGCGGGCTGGGTGCGCAACACGCCAGACGGAAGCGTGGAGGCCGTCTTCGAGGGCGATCCGTCGTCGGTCGACGAGCTGGTCGAGTTCTGCCGTCGTGGCCCGAGCCGCGCCGAGGTCACCTCCGCAGAGGTGACCGAGGAGGACCCGGAGGGACTCTCCGGTTTCCAGGTCCGCTGATCTGACGCTCCTCCGTATCTGATCCGGCACGAAGCGCGGGCTCTCGCGAGCGGACTGCGGCGAGCGTGGCCGCATGCCCGAGCTCAGTCGCGCGCAGCTGCTGGTCTACGTGGTGATCGCCGTGGCGGTCATCGTGATCGGAGCTCGCTGGATCCGCTCCGGCGGTCAAGGATCGACGGGCGGCGCCGCGCTCAGCTTCGCCGCGGACTCGAGGCACGAGGCCGAAGGGACCCAGGACGTGGTCGTGCACGTCGCGGGGGCGGTCGCACGGCCCGGCGTCTACCGCCTACCCGCCGGCTCGCGGGTGACGGACGCCGTCCGGCGGGCCGGCGGCTTCGCCCACGGAGCCAACCGCGATGCGATCAACCTCGCGGCCCGCCTCAGCGACGGCCAGCAGGTCGTCGTCCCAGGTCCGGGAACGGCCGCTGCCTCCGCCGCGGGCGGCCGGACCGGTCCGGTAAGCCTGGGGAGCGCCACCGTCGACCAGCTCGATGGCATCGAGGGCATCGGGCCGGTCACCGCGCAGAAGATCATCGAGTTCCGCGACCAGCACGGCGGGCTCTCCTCGATCGATCAGCTCGACCAGGTCGACGGGATCGGGCCGGCCACCATGCAGACTCTCAGGTCGGCGCTCCAGCCCTGATGGACGGCTCAGTGGCCGAGCACGCGGTCCCACTCGTGACGGCGACGGCCGAGGTTCTCGCCCTCAGACTCCTGGTTGCCGCGCGGGATGCTCCCGGAGTGCCCCTCGGCGGCGTGCATCCGCCTGCGACGCTCCTCCAGAGGAGGCACGCCCACAGCCGGCTTGTCTATCCGGGGATCGGTACCGCGCTGCGCCTGCCTTCGCTTCGTGGTCATCGCTCCTCCAATCGCTCAAAGCTCGGGTTCAGTCACGCGTACCACCTGACCACTGGGTGAAACGCGGCCTCGAAGCGCGCCCCTGGCGCTCCGAGTGGCGCTTCGCGGCGCTCGCGGGCGCGACCGTCGGGCTGGCGGTATCCCCGCTGGCACCGCCCGATCCCGCGCCGCTCGCGCTCGGCGCGGCGCCGATCGCGGTGATGACGCTCGCTGCTCTCCGACCGGATCACCGGGCACGGCCCTGGCCGCAGCTGGCCTGGCTCGGCCTCGTCGCCCTCGTCGTGGGACTCGCGGGTCTGCTGCTCGGTGGCGGGCGGCTCCACGCGATCGACCGCGGAGCGCTGCATGCACGGCCCGGGACCCACGTCTCCCTGAGCGGCTTCGTCGCGGGCGTGCCGCGCCGTGACCATGGCGAAGTCGATGTGCGAGTGAACTCGCCCGCGGGGCGGGTTCTCGTTGTCGCGCCGGAGCCGATTGGCGAGCTCCCTGTCGGCTCGGAGGTCCACGCAGACGGTGTCCTCGAGCAACCGGAGCCGTGGCGGGCCGCCTATCTGCTCCGCCAGGGGATCGCGATGGCCTTGCGAGTCGATCGAATCGACCGCGGGAGTGGAACGCGGGCAGGGCTGACCGGCTGGATCGACCAGGTGCGGATCCGCGCTGAGGCCGCCCTGGGCAGGGGCATGCCGGAACGCGAGGCGGCCCTGGCTCGCGGCTTCGTCCTCGGCGAGGACGACCGGATCGACGGGCGCACTCGTGATGACTTCCAGCGATCGAACCTGACCCACCTCCTCGCAGTCAGCGGCGAGAACGTGATCCTGCTGGGAGTGCTGGCCTGGCCGCTGCTGGCGCTGCTCGGGCTGCCGCTTCGAGCGCGCCTCATCGGGACGCTCTGCCTGATCGCGATCTACGTGCCGGTCACGGGCGCGGGCCCCTCGATCCAGCGGGCGGGGGCAATGGGCGCCGCCGGACTGGTCGCCGCGCTGGCGGATCGGCCGCGTTCCCGCTGGTACGCCGTGCTCCTGGCGGCCGCCGCGACGCTCGCCGTGAACCCACGGGCCGAGGGCGACGTCGGCTGGCAGCTCAGCTTCGCCGCGGTGATCGGGATCATGCTCTGGGCCAAGCGCCTGACCGGCCTGCTTGCGAGGGGCGCGGACCGCCGATCCGCACGGCGGGCGCTGGCGGAGGCAGTCGCGGTCACCGCCTCGGCGACCGTGGCGACCGCGCCGCTGATGGCGGCGGCGTTCGACCAGTTCTCTCCGGCCGCGCTCCCGGCCAACGTCCTCGCCGCGCCCGCGGTGGCCCCGGCGATGTGGCTCGGCATGCTCACCGGGATCGCCGGACAGCTGCCGCTCCTCCCAGTCGAGCCGATCAACTGGCTCGACTCGCTCTGCCTCGCCTACATCGCGCAGATCGCGCATTGGCTGGCGGCTCCGGACTGGGCACTGCTGACCGTCCACCTCGGCTCGATCTGGGCGGTGCTCGCCGCGTACGTCGGGCTCCTGCTCGGGATGGAGCTCCTGCTGCGATGGCTTCACCGGACCAAGGCGCTACGGCGAGCCGGCCGCCTTCGGGAGCTTTCTTCCGCGAGGGCCGCCTGCCTCGCCGCGGTGGCGGTTCTCGGCGCGGTTCTGGCAAGCGCCGCATGGCCACTTGGTGGCAGCAGAGCGCGATCGCCGGCGAACGCGGATCTGATCGTCAGGGTGCTCGACGTCGGGCAGGGCGACTCCATCTTGCTGCAGCCGCCCGGGGCGGACCCGGTTCTCGTCGACACGGGACCGCCGGAGGATGGGGTGGAGGGCCGGCTGCGCGAGCTTGGCGTCGGTCATCTCGCCGCGATCGTGATCACTCACGACCAGTCCGACCACGCGGGCGATCTGGGCGAGCTGCTCGACTCACTCCGAGTGGACCGGCTGGTCTACGGGCGCGACGATCCACGGCTCCGAGCGGCGGCACTGGCCGCGGGCGTCGAGCCGTACCGGCTCGCGGAGGGCGGCGAGTTCGACTCGGGCCCCCTTGAGCTGAGCGCGCTCTGGCCACCCCGCGAGCTGCTCGCGGACACGGGTGAGGACCCGAATCTGCTCTGTCTCGTGATCGTCGCCCGCTGGGAGCACTTCTCGATGCTGCTCACCGGCGACGCCGAGGCCGAGTCCGTGCCGATCGATTCCGGCCCGGTGGACGTCCTCAAGGTCGCGCACCACGGTTCCGAGGATGCGGGGTTGGAGCAGCTCCTCGAGCGCTCCGTCCCGAAGCTGGCGGTGATCTCGGTCGGCGCGGGAAACCCCTACGGGCACCCCGCCGACCGAACGGTCGCCGAGCTCCGCGCCCACGACGTGCCCACGCTCCGCACCGATCAGCAGGGCGAAATCGACATCGAGGCGAACGGTTCCCGCTGGACGGCCGGTACGGCCGGGGGTTAGCCTTGGACGATGGCGGTGCTCCGACGGGCAGGAGTCGTGCTGATCGTTGCCGCGCTCGCGCTCGGCATCGGCGGAGCGATGGCCGGCGCGAAGAAGAAGCACAAGAAGAAGGGCCACGCCTGGAGCTCGAAGATCACGCTCCAGCACCCCGCGTCGACGCAGTTCACCGGGAAGGTGGACTCGAAGTTCTCCGCCTGCTTCAAGGGCCGCTTGGTGAACGTCTTCTTCACGGACACCAGCAGCGGCCAGACCGCACTGCTCTCGGTTCAGCGAACCGACGGCAAGGGCCGCTACCGAGTGGACCTGACGCAGGCGGCCTATCCGGGCGTCTACCAGGCGCAGGCCCCGAAGGAGCGGATCCGGGCCCAGAAGGCCCCCCAGACCTGCAAGCAGTCGGTGAGCAGAGTCTTCAGCGTCTAGGCGGGAGTGTCCCCCTAGACTCGCGGGCGTGGCAGAGATGAAGCCGGCCTACCTGATCGCCGGCGACGACGAGGCGAAGATCGTTCGCGCGCGCGGCCGGCTGCGCGAACGCGCGGAGCGCGAGGGCGGCCCGGGCGCCCTCGAGGTGTTCGAGGCCGGTGACGGTCGCCGTTCACCCGACGTGGAGGCCGTAACCGCCTCGCTCGCGACGATTTCGCTGATCGCCTCGCGTCGCTACCTGCTGGTGGACGGGATCGAGGCCTGGGGCAAGGGCGATGCCGAGAAGGCGGTCGCCGCGCTAGGCCAGATCCCGCCGGAGACGACCATCGCGCTGGTGGCCCATGGCAAGCCGCCGGCGGGGATCGCCAAGGCCATAGAGAAGGCCGGGGGGGAGGTGCTC
>JBKPTM010000418.1:0-1685 GCA_046765935.1 Actinomycetota bacterium
TCGCCAGCTGCTCGGCGAGCCCGAGGACGAGCAGGACCGGGACCAGGGCGTAGGCGACGACCCAGAAGACGCCGAAGAGGCTGTCGAGGTCGAACCGGTCGATGTGGATCAGCGTGATGACGAGCAGCAGCACCGCGATCACGGCGATCGGGTAGACGGCCGGCCGGGCCCGGGCCCAGATTCGCGATCTGGCGGCGGTCAGGATCAGCAGGAACGCCGCCCAGTAGAAGGCGCCGAGGGTGGCGGCGGTGAGCGGTGGGGCGATCGTCCACGACCACCAGGCGTCGGTCCGAGTGGCCCCGAGGAAGAGGAGGGCCCCGGCGATCAGCGCGAGTCCGGCGAAGACTTCGAGGATCAGCCGCAGGCGCGGGGTTACCGGGCGCATGGGCCGAGATCCTACGATCGAGCCGTGAGCGCGAACGGCAGCGTCCACACGGTCCGCCTCGGCCGGATGGTCGAGGACGGGGTGGCGCCGAGCATCTTCGGGCTGATCGAGCGCGGGATCGCCCGCGAGCCCGAGCTGGCCGCCCTGATGCGGGGCCGCGTCGTCTTCCGGTTCGCCGAGGACTTCTCGCCGCTGCGGATCACCTTCAAGCCGCGCAGCGTCATCGTCGAGGATGGCGACGCGCGCAAGCCCGACCTGGTGATCGAGGGCAGCCTCCCTGACATCGTCCACTTCGCGACTGTGCCCACACTCCGAGGCCGCCTCCACGGCGTCCCGGATCCCCGCCGGCCCCGCGGTCGGCGGGCGCTCCGCCGGCTCGCGAGCGGCCGGGTCAGGATCGATGGCGACCGGGTCCTCGGTCGCCGGCTGCTGCGGCTGCTTGCCGTCTAGACGCGTCTTAGCTCGAGAGCGAGCGGGCCAGGTCGATCAGCAGGCGCACCCCATAGCCGGTCGGTCCTTTGCCGACGTACTCCCGCCCGACGTCCCAGGCGGTGCCGGCGATGTCGAGGTGGACCCAGGGCTTGCCGTCCACGAACTCCTCCAGGAAAGAGCCGGCGTAGATCGTGGATGCCTTGCGCTTGGACGACGCGTTGGTGAGGTCGGCGACGCTCCCCTTCGTCAGGTCCTTGTACTCCGGGTGGAGCGGCAGGCGCCAGGCGAGCTCGCCGGTCCGCTTTGCCGAGGCCTCGACCTGCTCGGCGAATGCGTCGTCGTTCGAGATCAGGCCTGCGTAGGTCGAGCCGAGCGCGACCAGGACGGCGCCGGTCAGTGTGGCGAGGTCGACGATTCGGTCGGCGCCGAGCTCGACCGCGTAGGCGAGCGCGTCGGCGAGGATCAGGCGGCCCTCCGCGTCGGTGTTGTTGACCTCGACGGTCTTGCCGTTCAGCTGGGTGATGATGTCGCCGGGCTTGACGGCGGTCCCACTCGGCAGGTTCTCGGTCGAGGGGATCACAGCGAGGACGTCGATCGGCACATCGAGCTTGGCGAGCGCCGAGATCGTCTCGATCACGGCCGCGGCCCCCGACATGTCCATCTTCATCTCCTGCATCCCGGCCGAGGGCTTGATTGAGATGCCGCCCGAGTCGAAGGTCACTCCCTTGCCGACGAGCCCCAGTGTCTCCTCGCCGCCGCCCTGGTAGCGCAGGACGATCAGCCGCGGGTCCTCGGCGCTCCCCTGCGAGACCGCGACGAGGCCACCCATGCCCTTCTCCTTGATCTGCTCGCGACCCAGCACCTCGCA
>JBKPTM010000419.1:0-4568 GCA_046765935.1 Actinomycetota bacterium
CGTTCCCGGGTTACGGGAGCTCGGTTATCGCGATGCGTTCCGAGCCCTGCACGGCTACGCGCAGCGCGAGCCGAGCTGGACATGGCGGCGGATCGCCGGCCACGACGGCGGTTGGCGTCTGGATCACGTCTTCGCATCGGAAGAACTTTGCCCGGCTTCGGCTGCCTACCACCACGCATGGCGCGAGCAGGGGCTCAGCGACCACTCAGCGCTCGAAGTCGACCTGCAACAGTCACCGCCCTGGAGCGACGCGACCGGTGAGCGATCGCCCGAAGCCGCGACAGATACCCGGGCGGCTAAGCCGCGCCCGAGCGGGTAGCAGAGATGCGTGTGGCGTCCCAGTCTGTCGCAGATGCGAGACACAGCCAGGGCTATCGGGAAAATCAACGACGGTGGCGGTCCGCGCCGTCTCCGCTTGGTTCGCGTGGGGCACCCTCGGGGCCTCTTTCTGCCCAGCGCTGAGGCGACGGTCGAGGTCGAGACGGCAAGCGGGAAGGTCGTCCGACTAACGCCAGAGCTGCCGGTGCCCTTCTTCTACGCATGGACATACAGACTCGCTCGTCGCCTTGGTCTTCCTCTTGCCTCGACCCTCGATCCCGAGGACCTGAGTGTCGAGGTGGCCGTGCCCGGGTGGGTTTGGCCGGACTGACCCGCGCTTAACCCGCTGCCGGAGGCCTCGGCGACCAGCACGCCTCGCGACTACGGGCTCCTGAGCATCCACGCGGGACCCGCAAAGGAGACGCGGCCGGCGAGGCGTCGTGTGTATTGAGCGAGGGGTCGGGTAAGCCGTGACTCGTAATCAACCGTGAGGACGGAACGTTGAACGAACGCGATACCAAGCTAGTCGAGTGGCTGAATGAAGCCCACGCAAAGGAGGCAGAACTGGAGGCCGACCTGACGGCACACATTGCCGTGACCGAGAAGCCTCCCTACAAGAAGCGCCTCCGGGAGCACTTGAAGGAGACGCGTGACCACAAGCGTTCCGTCGCACGCCGCATCAAGAAGCTCGGCGGTACGGCCTCGACTGGGCCTGGCGTGCCCGGTGTGCCGAAGGTGGTGGGGGAAGCGGCAGGGAAGGCGGTCGCGGGGGTTAAGGGCCAGGTCGGGGCCGCACGCGCATTTATCACCAGCCAACCCGAGACTCACCTACGCAATGCACAGGAAGAGCTACGCGAGGAGCATGTGGAGATCGCGCTCTACACCCGACTCGAGGCCCTCGCGGAGGAGGTCGGTGATGGCGACACGGCCAAGCTTGTCAGGAGTATCCGCCGAGACGAGGAGCGCATGGCCAAGTTCCTCGACGCCGAGCTGAGACGTCTGGTCAGGGACGTCGTCAAGGCGGACATACCGCGTGAGCAGCGCCGCTCGCTTCGCCGCACGAGGCGTTCGGGCGCGAGGACGCGGCCGCGATCCACTGGCCGGACCAGATCGCAATCGAGGACACGCAAGTCCGCTCGTACGTCTGCGTCGCGGTCTCGCTCACGCTCCTAACCTGCCCAGGCAGACCGGACGACTCCGATCAATGCCAAGGGGCCCCCTTGTTGTGTTCAAGGAAGCTGGTAGTTCGGGAACGTCACGATTCCGCCGGCGCTCCTCGGCGCCAGCTCGGTGACGACGCCGTCGAGCCGCCCCTCGACGAGCTGTTCCATGCGCTCGGCGCAGCGACGTGCGAACAGCACCTGCTGGTGCCGCCCGACAAGCCGAAAACCGAGATCCAGGATCGGGCTGCGCGTCTCGGCCGCCTGCGCCACAGCGTGGATCCGGTACTCCACCTCGCCCGTATCGAGCCATTTCCAGACCTGGTAGTCCATCTGCCCGCGCTCGAGATGCCCCTGGAGGGTTCGGTATGCCCAGCCCCAGACGCGCACCCTTCTTGCGGCGACCTCCCGGATCTCGTCGAAGATGGCCCCGATGCGAACCCCGACGCGCACCCGCAACGCGAGGTAGCGAATCTCAAGCAGCATGTCCCGGCCCTCGATGGGTGCGTCGGACCAGTAGTAGGCGCGAATCCGTTTCGGGTCGGCGAACTCGTACTCGCGAAGGAGACGTTTCGCGGTCTCGAAGGATCCGGCCGGGATCGGCTCGCCCGGCGGCTCCGGCCGCAGGGTCCGGCGGTAGTCGTCCACGTGCCACGCCTCCCGCTCAATAGAGGAAAGGCCTGCTGGATCGAAGTTGAGATCCAGATCGTGGATCCGTTCAAGCTGGGCGCGAACCTCGCCCCGGGTCAGCCACGGGGGCCCGAGCTGCAGACGTCGCTCACTCGCCAAACGCGCGGGCCCCGACCTTCCGGGTGTGGATCTCGATGCCGCCGCTCCTCGTTCCGCCGGACAGTTTGGCGATCCGTTCGAGCGTCGACGTCCACATGTGGAGCTGGACCTCCTTGCTCATCCGGAGCCGGTCGTAAAGGATGTCCGTGAGCCGGTCCTTGCTGCGCGCCCAGCTCTCGATCTCAAAGACGACGAGCCCCTCTTCTTCGTACGCCCGGAATTCGATCTGGCCGGCCTCCAGGTGCCCCTTGAGCGTGGTGAGCCTGAACATGGTTCCCTGGCGTTTGGCCACTCGGACCGGTCCGTCCCACGGCCCCGCCATGCGGACGACATACTCGTCGTTGGTCCGCATCCCGCCCTCGGCCCCGTCCAGCTTCCGAAACGTGGCAAATTCGGAAGGGGAGACCGAGTCCGGGTCGGCGGCGACCGCTTGCACGAGCTCATCCGGCGAGAGCATGCTTCCGCGGATCCGGACGCGATATCGACGATGGAACATCGGGCCGGCGCCGTCGTCCGGCGTTTGGATCTCGGAACGCTCGAGTTCAGCCGGCAACGGCGGTGGTGAATCCTCCTCCAGGCTGCCTTCGACCTCGTCTCGGTGAAGGGGCGTCGTCCGCCACATATAGCGCCACGACGTCAAAGCGACGCCCATCGGCCATCGAGTGGCCGTCGCCAGACGCTGAGGGAGACCCTGGTTTCGCCGCATCAGGGGCCTCTACCCCTGCGGGAACCGCGGCACACCGGAGAGACCTCGAGCGGGTGGCGGGTTAGGAGGTAGGCGGCCGGGCATAAGCCGGACGGTGTTGGTCGACCTTATCCACCGTGCCGGCTTACGGGGTTGGCACCTCCATCTGACGTCGATCGCCTCCGTATTCCTCTGCATTGGTCTATGGATCAGAGCCAAGACACATGATCAGAGCGAACGCGGAAATGCCGAGCGCCGAGCCCTGTTCGTGGGCCTTTGGCCGCCGATGTTGTGGCTGATGGGCGATTCGCTCGAGCGCCGGAACAGCGCGACATCGTGGCGGCGGCTCCGCCGTCGGTAGAGCCCCAGGATCCCGGGCGCCGCGGTGCTGCCCGGCTTGGCTAAACCACTCGCCTGACCAGGTACAGCGCCAGCAGCACCAAGATGACGATGATGAGGATGGTGATGATCGACATGTCGCCCTCCCTTCCCGTCGATCGGAGTTGAACGTCCGTGTCGTGCGTGAGCACCTACCCCGGAGCGCCTGCTTCGAACCTTTGAGCTGCCGAGCTGCCATAGGTCTTGCCACGCCACCCGTCTGTTCGACCTGACGCGGTGAGCAACCGGGTTTATTGCGGCAAATGCGGGTAACTCCTGCCGGCAGGGAGAAATCGCAAGGATGCGAAAGGAGGGTCGAAATGGCCCAGACGAGTACGAGAGGGAACTCGCAGGCTCGCCGCAGAACGACGGGGCGGTCGAACGGCTCGGGCCGATCGGCGGCCTCCTCCAGGCGCTCGAGCTCGGCTCGAAGCCGTCAGCGGCGCAACGGAACAAGTGGTCCGAGAAGTCAGGCGTCGGAAGCCGCCAGAGGCGGCTCGGGTAAGGCGATCTCCACCGTCGCGGAGAAGGTGAAGGGGCCGGCACTCGCGGCCGGGGCCGCCTTGGCGGGCGTCGCAGGTGGAATGGCTCTGCAGTCGAAGCGCGAGTCAGGGCGGAAGGTCCTGGGACTTCGAGTGGGCAAGGGCGTGGGCGATATCGGGCGGAACCTCGCCGATGCCGGCCAGAGCGCGGGCAGGTTCACCGAGAACCTGGGTACTTTTGCTGCAGAGATGCGAAAGACACGCGAGGCGATCGAGGATCGACCAGCGAAGCATCGTTCGCCGATCGAGGTGGTGTTGCAAGCTTTGACCGCGCGACGCTGACCACAATTCGCGGGTCCGAATCGGGCCCCCGCTACTGACCAAGGGCCCTCGAAAGAGGGCCCTTGGTGTTTCTAGCGCTCGAAGTCGTTGAACTGCACCGTGACCGTGTTGTTGGACGACGGGTAGTTGGGGAAGCTCACCGCGCGAGTCGGTCCGGATCCGCGCGAGGTGAGATCGACCCGCACCGTCCCGGTGGGCGGCGACGCAGCCGGGATGAACAGGTCCACGGCGCTCACGAAGGGAATCCCGAAGAAGACCGGGATCGGTGAGCTGACATCGCTCACTCCGTCCGAGCCCTGGTCGAAGGCGAACATCGCGTTCGTCCTGTGGCTGATCGGGCTGGTGGCGGCGTTGATCACGTTCGTCCCGTTGACCGTGAGCACGTCGTTCTGCGAGCCCTGATCGCCCCAGAGC
>JBKPTM010000420.1:0-4035 GCA_046765935.1 Actinomycetota bacterium
CGGGCGTCTAGCCACCGGTGTGCGGGTGCAGTTCCAGTCCCGTCTCGGCGAGCCAGCCGCGGAGGGCATCGTGCATCGCCCGCACACCGACGATCGGCGCCTCGTGCTCGCTCCATGACGACGGCACGAGCGCGAACGGGCTGGACTGCCAGCCGCCTAGGCCGCCATGTGAGCCCATGAACTCCTCGAAGGGCGCGACCTCGTTCTCCGCCGGGTCGTACATGCAGTTCACCAGGAGGTCCGGGCAGTGCGGAAAGCCGTCGGTGCGGCGCAGGTGGTCCGCCGCATTCGGGCCGAAGTCGCGCAGCGGGTCCTCGCCGGTCACCTGATCGTCCGTCAGCCGCCTGCTGCCCGCGGCGCCGAGCACGAGCGCGCCATCGCTCTGACTCCGGACCATCACGAACCCGATCCCGGAGTGCTCCCTGAGCGCTGAGATCAGGCGAGGGTGCATTTCCTCGATCTCCTCGAGCGAGAGCCGATGCGCCCTAGCCGGCAGCGAGATCAGTCCGAGCCCGCCCGAGGCCAGGACCACTGCCTCGTGATCCGCACCCCGACCCGCCTCGTCAATGGCCTCGCGATTCGGTCCCAGCACCACCTCGCCGTCGACTACCCGGTCGCGCGTGGCCCGGGCGAGCATTCTCCCGCCGGCAGTGTCCTCATCGCGGGCATCGGTCAGCGCCCCGCCGACCGAGCTCAGGCCCTCGTCCGGCGCGGGCGGCGCGTAGACGTCTCCAGCCGATAGGGCGCTCCGCACCAGCTCCTCCAGCTCCACGCCGTAACGCTGCCGGAATGGCCGACCTTGGCTCTGCCCGTGGTCGGACAACACCACCAGCCTGTAGGGGCGGGGCGCCTGTTCGATCGCCCTCTCTAGCCGTGCCAGCTGCGCGTCGTGCTGCTTCAGGACTGCGAAGGCATCCGGCTGCTCGATGCCGGAGTGGTGCGCCACCTCGTCATAGCCGACGAAGGTCGAGTAGACCACGGGAACGCCCTCGACGATGTCGCCGAGCAGCGTCGCGACGTTCAGATCGCGCATTACCACCGTGATCGCGCCCCTCATCAGCGGGTAGAGCCCCCCACGATCGACGTGCTCCTCGCCCCGCTTTCGCTGCCGGCGGGCAGCGCGCAGCTCCAGGAGCACGTCCCACAGATACAGCGTGATCGTCCGAGTGAACCCGTAGGGATCCGCGAAGTAGGCGAAGTACTCGCGGGCGCTCGAGCGTTCCTTGTCGCGGAGCACGCTCATCGTCGCCGAGCAGTGCGGCGCGTCGCCCGAGAACATGTTCCCCCGGCTGGCGCCGCCGGCCGCCAGCAGACCGCCACCGTCCGAGTGGCGCCGCTCGAGCTCGACGGCGTCCTTGCCGTGGTTGGAGACCATGGTTTGGCCGCTCTCCTTCTCGTACCAGCGAAACGCCGGCATGTCCTCGTTGGTGCCGAGCAGAAGCCCCGCCTGACTCGCGCCCGTCTGTGACGAGAGATCGCATTCCCAAGGGACGATCCGATGGCTGCCCTCGTCCAGCCAGCGGGCCATCGTCGGGACATGACCCTCGCTGATCGCCCGCCGCAGCACGGGCTCCGCGAGACCGTCGATCTCGAACATGATCACCCCGGGGACGTCGGTCCGCTCGCGGACCCGCTGGGCGCGACGACGCACGAGACGCAGCTGGCGGGCGTCGTCATCAATGCTGAGCGCCGGCGCGAGGACCATCAGGCCGACCGAGAGAGCGAACGCCACCAGAACGGCGCTGAGGAAGTCGGGGGCGGCGCCGTCAACGAGCCTGATCGCCAGTGAGACGATCGCCGCGTTCAGGACGAGCGATCCGAGGCCGAAGGTCAGCACGGTCAGCGGCAGGAGCAGCCGGATCAGCAGCGGCCAGAGCAGGGCGTTGAGGAGCGCGATCAGTCCGGTGGTGAGCAGGACGGCGGCAAAGCTCGGCACGTCGATCCCCGGCAGCAGGGCGGCCAGCGCCCAGAAGAGCAGCCCGATCAGCAGCCAGAGGATCAGCCAGCGCAAGGCGGGCCAGACGAACCGAACCACCCGAGCGTCCGTCATCCCACATCCAGTGCTGTCTCGTCACCCGGCTCGAGCACGCGAACCTCGACATCGGGTGCCAGGCCACGCGCCAATCGCGCGAACTCCCGGGGCGGCTCTCTCAGTGGCTCCGGCCGCAGCCGCCGCAAGCCAGCCGGATAGAACGTCCCCCAGTGGATCGGCACGGCCATCCTTGGCCGGATCAGCTCCAGCGCTTGCGCTGCCCGCTCGGGATTCAGGTGCCCATCGCCGACCGACGGCCCCCAGCCCCAGACTGGCAGCAGCGCGACATCCACCGGTCCGAGTGCCGACATCTCCGGGAACAGATCGGTGTCCCCCGCGAAGTAGATGGTGCGGCCGCCGCTGCGGATCAGATACCCGAGCGGCTCGATCTCGGCACCCCGATGCCGGTCGCGGTACCCATCGTGCACGGCGCGCACCCCGGTGAGCTCGACCTCACCGACCGAGACGGTTTCCCCGACGCCGACCTCGCGAACGTTCTCGGCCCCGCCCTTCGCCACCCACCTGGTCACGTCACGCGGAACCACCAGCGGAGTGCTTGAGGGGAAACGACGCAGGGATGGGAGGTCCAGGTGGTCGCGGTGAAGATGGGAGATCAACACCAGATCGGATCTGTCGGGGATCTCCGGATCTGGGGCGGGGCCCTGGCGCCTCAACGGCCCCAGCCAGCCGCGCAGCATCGGATCCGTGAGGATCGAGGCGCCCCCGAGTCGAAGCAGCGCGGTCGCGTGACCGATGTAGGTCAGCCGGTCCATCTTGCCTGTCTGCTTAGGTGATCATCTATGACGTGGACCGGCCGATGATTCGCGGCCGCCTTCGCCGACTTCGCGGCGCTGGCGAGGGCGAACAGGCCGACGAGTACATCGAGATCGATCCCTCGGAGCTCACCGGCCTGTTCGCGGCGCCGGGGTGGCTGCGGGATGCGGGGTTCACGGCGTGGCTCCTGGTCGGCGTCGTTGTTCTCCTCGTCGGCGCCATCTGGCTTGCCACCTTGACCGAGGTGATTCTCATCCCGGTGATCGTCGCCGGGGTCATCTCGGCGGTCGCGGGACAGCTGGTCGCCCTCCTGCATCGACACGGTATCCCGCGCGCCCTGGGCGCCGCCCTGGTGCTGCTTCTGATCGTCGGCGCGGGTGTCCTCGCCGGCTATCTCGTGCTGCGAGGAATCGGCACGGAGACCTCCGCGATCAGCCACCAGCTGAGCGGCGGCGCCGACAAGATCGAGGGCTGGGTCAAGGACCTCGGTGTGAGCGACGGCAAGGCCCAGGCCGCCAACAGCGACCTGAGCTCGGGCAGCAGCGACTCCTTCAGGGCACTTATCCACGGCCTAGCGGGCGGGGTCGAGAAGCTCGCCTCCCTTGCCTTCTTCGTCGCAATGACCATCCTCAGCCTCTTTTTCCTCCTCAAGGATGGACCCGTGATCCGCTCCTGGATGGAACGGCACGTCGGGCTCCCGACCGAGGTCTCTCACACGATCACGGAGCGCACCCTGCAGTCGCTGCGCGGCTACTTCCTCGGGGTCACGATCGTGGCTCTGTTCAGCGCGGTCCTGGTCGGCGGCGCCGCGCTGGTGCTCGGGATACCGCTCGCCGGGACGATCGCCGTGGTGACCTTCATCGGCGGCTACGTCCCCTACCTGGGGGCGTGGACGGCCGGCGCGTTCTCCGTTCTGATCGCCCTCGGAGGATCCGGCCCCGAAGCCGCTGGCGGCATGATCGTTGTGCAACTCCTCTCGAACGGACCGCTCCAGCAGATCGTCCAGCCGGTCGCCTACGGCGCCGCCCTCGGCCTGCACCCCCTCGCGGTGCTTGTTCTGACGATCGCCGGCGGCGCCCTCTTCGGAACGGTTGGCTTGATCCTGGCTGCCCCGATCGCTTCGGCGATCGTCCGCATCTCGGCGGACCTCTCCCGGGCGCGGGCCGAGGCGGCGTCGGCGGCGGCCTAGCCTCCACACAACGGGCCGGGATGGCCGAGCACGGTCAGTG
>JBKPTM010000421.1:0-1530 GCA_046765935.1 Actinomycetota bacterium
GAGCAGCAGCGGGATCACACCCGCGACGATCACCCTGCGCAGGTTCCGCTCGCCTCTCAGGAGGGCCGGGTAGAGGAACAGGGGGAAGGCCTTGATCGCAACGCCGATTGAGAGCAGCCCGGACCAGGTCGCCGAGCGACCTCGGTCACGCGCCAGGATCGCGGCTAAGACGAACAGGGTGGGCACGAGATCGAATCTGTCCAGGGCCAGCGGCCCGATGTCGATCAGCGAGTTGTCGAGGATGACGTCGGAGACGAGGACCAGGCCGACCGTGTAGATCCCGAGCGCCGAGAGAACGCGTTTCTCATCCCCTGGCAGGGCGAACGCGATCAGAACGATGATCGCGAGGTCGAAGGCAAGCATCTCCCACATGAAGCCGTCCACGAAGCCCTGCGTGCTGTCGTCGATGTAGATCGGTGCGATCAGGACGGGCACCGAGAGCGGCGGGTACTCGATCTCCTGGTCGCGGTAGGGGAGGTCGCCGTCCTTGATCGCCTGCGCCTGCGGGGCGAAGTCGTTGATCAGGACCGAGGACCAGTCCCCGATGGTGGGGACGAAGACGGCGAGATGAAGTGCGCAGACGAGGGCCGCGGCGGTCGCCCGCCAGCGGGTTGCCATCCGACCTACTGGACCATCGGCAGCTCTGTGCCGCTGATCCCGCCGCCACCGTTTGGCGTTGATCCGGCGGCGGTGTTTGTGGCCGCCGTTTGCGTGGGTGCCGAGGCGCCCTGAAGGAGGGGAAGCTCAACCGGAGTGGCCGCGACGATGCCGCGGGCCGCCTCGCGAATCATCTGAGAGGCCGGCGCATCCGGATCCTCGATCACGAGGGGCTTGCCGTTGTCGGCGTGCTCACGAAGCTCGCTCGAGAGCGGCACCTTCGCGAGCAGTGGCACATCGAGCTCGTCGGCGAGCATCTGGCCGCCGCCCTCGCCGAAGATCGCTACGCGCTCGCCGTCCGGCCCGGTGAACGCGGACATGTTCTCGATCACGCCGAGGACCTCGAGGTCGACCTTGGTCGCCATCTCGGCCGCGCGGCGGGCGACGCTCTGGGCCGCCGGCTGCGGAGTGGTGACGATCGCGATCTTCGCCTGGGGAAGCAGCTGGGCGAGCGTCATCGAGACGTCGCCGGTGCCGGGGGGAAGGTCGAGAAGCAGATAGTCGAGCTCCTCCCAGGCGACGTCCTCGAGGAACTGCTGGATCGCCTTGTGGAGCATGGGCCCACGCCAGACGACGGCGGCGTTCTCCTCGACGAAGAATCCGATCGACATCACCGTCGGACCCGACGGTGAGACCGGAGGGATGATCTTCCGCTCCGGCGAGACGTCGGGCTTCTGGTTGATGCCCAGCATCCGCGGGATCGAATAGCCGTAGACGTCGCAGTCGAGCGCGCCGGCCTTGTGCCCCTCGGCCACCAGGGCGGCGGCGAGGTTGGCGGTCATCGTCGACTTGCCGACGCCGCCCTTGCCGGAGGCGACGCAGATCACGTTCTTCACCTGCGCCAGCGCGCCCTCCGGGAGCTTCGGCCGGCCG
>JBKPTM010000422.1:0-5952 GCA_046765935.1 Actinomycetota bacterium
CGTAGTAGGAGCCGTTCACGGCGACCAGGCCGAAGAAGAGGAAGACGAAGAGCTCGCCGAGGCCCGCGTAGCCGTAGGGCCGCGGGCCCCCGGTGTAGAGGACGCCCGCGGCGATCGAGGCGGCACCCACCGCGATGATGATCCACCCCGCTACCGTCGCCAGGTAGATCCCCGCGGCGACGGCGATTCCGAACGCCAGCCAGGTGGCGATCAACACGCTCCGCGGAGCGACCAGCCCTGCCGCGGTCACCCGAACGGGCCCGAGCCGGTCGACCGTGTCGGCGCCACGCTTGGCGTCCGAGTAGTCGTTCGCCAGGTTCGTCCCTATCTGGATGAAGATCGATCCGATCAGTGCGGCGATGAAGGCGGCGACGCGCGGCAGGTCGCCGTCATGCTCGATCGCGGCCGCCGTTCCCACCAGCACCGGCGCGATCGCCGCGGGCAGCGTCCGGGGACGCGCCGCCATCAGCCAGATCCTCAAGTCAGGGCCTCTTCGGATACTTGGTGAAGTCCGGACTGCGGCCCTGCTGGTAGGCGTTGCGGCCCTCCTGCCCCTCCTCGGTCATGTAGAAGAGCAGGGTCGCGTCGTGGGAGAGCTCCTGGATCCCGGTGAGGCCATCCTCGGTGGCGTTGAAGCTCGCCTTGAGTAGGCGCAGCGACAGAGGGGAGAGGGCCGCCATCTCCCTGCACCAGGCGACGGTCTCGCGCTCCAGTTCGGCGAGCGGCACAACGGTGTTGACGAGCCCCATGTCGAGAGCCTCCTGCGCGTCGTAGAGCCGCGCGAGGAACCAGATCTCCTTGGCCTTCTTCACCCCGACGTTGCGGGCGAGCAGTGACGAGCCGAAGCCCCCGTCGAAGCTGCCGACTCGCGGCCCTGTCTGCCCGAAGACGGCGTTGTCGGCGGCGATCGTCAGGTCGCAGACCAGATGGAGGATGTGGCCGCCCCCTACCGCGTAGCCGGCGACCATCGCGATCACGGGCTTCGGTGTACGGCGGATCTGTACATGCAGGTCGCCTACGTCGAGTCGCCCGACGCCCTGCTTCGCCACGTCGTCCTTGCCGATGTACCCGTCATCGCCGCGGATCCGCTGGTCACCACCCGAGCAAAAGGCCTGGTCGCCGGCGCCCGTGAAGATGATCGCGGCGACGTCAACGTCGTCGCGAGCTCGGGTGAAGGCGTCGCGCAGCTCGGCGAGGGTCGGCGGGCGGAAGGCGTTGTGCACCTCCGGCCGGTTGATCGCGATCTTCGCGATCGCGTCGCCGCGCTCGTAGATCACGTCCTCGTACTCGCCCTCGGAGCGCCACTCGATCGGCGCGTAGAGCTGGTCCTCGGGCGGTGCGTCCTTGTGGCGTCGCGGCACGGCGGCAACCATAGCCAGAACTTTTTCTAGGCTTCGCCGGGTGAAGCTCGACAACTGGCTCGCGCAGCGAGCCCAGAGCTGCCCGGAGAGGACCGCGCTGGTGACCGAGGCATCCAGCGTCACCTACGCGGAGCTCGAGGCGGAGGCGACCTGGGTCGCTCGCCGGCTCGCCGCCTACGGGGTGAGGAGAGACGGGCTCGCGGCGCTCACCATGCACCCGCGGCGTGAGGAGGTCGTGCTCCTGCACGCGCTGATGAAGCTCGGGGCCGTGGCGCTGCCGCTCAGCCCCCGGCTTACCGAGGCGGAGCGGGCGGCCGTGCTGGCGGTGGAGCGGCCGGCGGTGGACCTGAACGACGCCGCGGAGCTCACTCAGACCGAGGCCGACCTGCCGCTGCTCGGCGAGCACGATATGGACGACCTGCAGTGCCGCATCCTGACCAGCGGTACCTCGGGCGAGCCGCACCGGGTGGGACTCACCTACGGGAACTTCCTCTTCAGCGCGGTTGGGTCGGCGTTCAACATCGGTGTCGATCCTGCCGACCGCTGGCTCTGCTGCCTCCCGCTCAGCCACGTCGCCGGGCTCTCGATCATCCTGCGCTCCGTCATCTACGGGACCACCGCGGTCCTGCTCGACGGCTTCGACACCGAGCAGGTGGCGAACACACTGGTCTCCGGCGACATCTCCGTGCTCTCGCTCGTGCCGACCCAGCTGATTCGCCTGCTCGAGGCGGACGCCGACCTCTCCGCGCCCCGCGCGATCTTGATCGGAGGCGGACCGGTTCCACCCGATGCGCTGCGCGAGGCGCTCGGCCGCGGCGCGACGGTCGTGCAGACCTACGGCATGACCGAGACCTGCTCGCAGGTCACCACGCTGGCCCCGGAGGACGCAGAGCGCAAGGTCGGCTCCGCGGGACGGCCGCTGCTCACCAGCCACATCCGGATCGAGGCCGGCGAGATCCTAGTCCAGGGGCCGACGGTGGCCCCGGGCTGCTATGCGGCGGATGGTTGGCTGCACACCGGCGACCTCGGCCACATCGACGAGGAGGGGTTCCTCTACGTCACCGGCCGCAGCAGCGAGGTGATCGTCACCGGAGGAGAGAACGTGATGCCCGCCGAGGTCGAGGCGGTGCTCGTCTCGCACCCGGCAGTGGCGGACGCTGCGGTGGTCGGCCGCCCGGATCCGCAGTGGCAGGAGGCGGTCTGCGCCCTGGTCGTCCTGAACGGAGCGGCCGAGGTCACCGAGGACGACCTGCGCAGCCACTGTCAGGACTCCCTGGCCGGCTACAAGGTGCCCAAGCGGGTCGACTTCGTCTCCAGCCTGCCCCGGACCGCGTCCGGCAAGCTGTTGCGAGGCCAGCTGCCGGAACCGGCCGGTCGCTAGCATCCGCCGCCTCATGGCCGCCGACGACGTCCTCTACGACAAGGACGCGGACCTCTCCGCGCTCGAGGGGAAGACGATCGCGATCCTGGGCTACGGCTCCCAGGGCCACGCGCACGCTCTCAACTTGAAGGACTCCGGCATGGAGGTGGTCGTCGGCCTGCGCCCGGATTCATCGAGCCGCGCCGATGCCGAGTCCGAGGGCCTGGAGGTGCTCGACGTCGCGGACGCCGCCAGTCGCGGCGACGTCGTGATGATCCTGTTGCCCGACGAGAAGCAGGCCCAGATCTGGGGCGAGGAGATCTCCGACGGGATCGCCGACGGCAACCTGCTGATGTTCGCCCACGGCTTCGCGATCCGCTTCGGGCAGATCGAGCCGCCCCCGGGCGTCGACGTCGGGATGGTCGCTCCGAAGGGGCCAGGCCACCTCGTCCGCCGCGAGTTCGTCGAGGGACAGGGCGTCCCATGCCTGATGGCGGTCCACCAGGACGCCACCGGCACCGCCCGCGACCAGGTCCTCGCCTACGCCTCCGGGATCGGCGGAGGGCGCGCCGGGATCATCGAGACCACCTTCAAGGACGAGGCCGAGACGGACCTCTTCGGCGAGCAGGCCGTCCTCTGCGGCGGCGCGACCGAGCTGGTCCGAGCGGGCTTCGACACCCTCGTCGAGGCCGGCTACGACCCGCGGCTCGCCTACTTCGAGTGCCTGCACGAGCTCAAGCTGATCGTCGACCTGATGTACGAGCACGGCATCCAGGGCATGCGCCACTCGATCTCGAACACCGCCGAGTACGGCGACATGACCCGAGGCCCGAAGGTGATCACCGATGACACCCGCCAGGCGATGAAGAAGATCCTCGCCGACATCCAGTCGGGCGAGTTCGCCAAGGAATGGATCGCCGAGAACGAGGCGGGTCAGGAGAGCTTCCAGCGGATGCGCGAGGAGGCCACCAACTCCCGGGTGGAGAAGGTCGGGAAGGACCTCCGAGCGATGATGCCCTGGATCGAGGACTAGGCGCCTAGGCGCTCGTCACCGGCTGCTGCTCGGAAATCGGCGGCAGGGTCTCCGTCATCAGCAGGAAGTAGGCCGTCGCACGCAGCTGATAGGCGATCCCCCAGCTCAGGACGTTGTGCGTCCCTCCGCTGGTGTGTCCGCGGAAGACGATGTGGAACCAGGCGACGACGGCGGCGAACGGCCAGACGTAGTTGAACAGGTAGACCATGAAGAAGACCGGGATCCCGAGGATGAACCGGAAGCCGGTCTTCCAGCGGTTGTAGCGCTCGAGCCGCGGCTTCACCGGAGCGCGGATCGGGTAATCCGGAGGCTCCTCGAAGCCGAACGGCGGCCACTCGTCAGTCTGGAGGTAGAAGAACGCGTAGGTGCGAGCGATGAAGCGGAGCACGCCCACGTTGAAGTTGTAGAGGCCCTCCGGGTAGCGCCCGGTGAAGACGATCGCGAACCACGCCAGGAACGCGACGACGAAGGCGCCAAGGGCGTAGACGCTCCCCAGCAGGAACCAGGGGATGGCGAGGATGAAGCGGAAGCCGGTCTTCGACCGGCTCCGCTCCTCCACATATTCGGCCTCGTAAGAGACCGGGTACAGGCTTAACCCTCCGTCGGGGTGCTGGCCGACTCGCTGCCGATCTGACCGGTCGGGGGGGTCGCACCGCTCTCCTCATATGAGAAGGGCGGGTAGTCCTCGGTGATCAGGAGGAAGTAGCCCGTCGTCCTGACCAGGTAGGCCATCGCCGACCGCATCGGGTTGAAGAGCCCCTCCCCGAGCTTGCCGGTGAACAGGATCGCGAACCAGGCGATGATCGAGACGACGTACAGGATGATCGCCTGGACGAACGCCAGCAGCATCACTGGGATACCGATGATCAACCGGAGTCCCGTCTTCAGGCGGCTGTACTGCCCGAGCGGAGCGGGAACGCCGATCCGAATCGGGTAGCCGGGCCCCTCCTCGCCGCCGAACGGCGGGAACTCATCCGTCAGCAGGTAGAGGAAGCTGTTCGTCCTGCTCGACATCCGCAGGTATCCGGCGTTGAAGTTGTAAAGCCCGTCCGGATACTTGCCGGTGAACACGATCGCGAACCAGGCGATGATGGCCACGATCTCGGCCACGATCCCGTAGATGTAGGCCACGATCAACCAGGGGATTGCGACGATGTAGCGGAAGAACGTGGTCAGGCGATTCCGGCCTTCGAGCGCGGGATCCGCCTCGTAGCTGATTGGGTACATACTCACTCCCAGGTCGAGGTGCTGGCGTGCGCCCCCGGGCGAAGCCGGCCCCATGGACGCGCGGCCACACTACTTCACTGGTCGGAGGTCAGTCCAGCCTGCTAGCCGAATAACGCCCGCGCATGGCGATGGCTAGCCTTGCGGCTCGCTCTGGATCGATGGAACGGACGATGGTCGAAATCCCCGCTGCACTGAAGCCGGCCGACGGGCGCTTCGGCTGCGGCCCCTCGAAGGTTCGGCCCGAGGCCCTCGCGGCGCTGGCGCAGCAGAACGATCTGATGGGCACGTCCCATCGGCAGGCGCCGGTGCGGGACCTCGTCGCCCGGGTCAGATCCGGGCTCACCGAGCTCTTCGGCGCCCCCCACGGCTACGAGGTCGCCTTGGGCAACGGGGGAACGACGGCGTTCTGGGATGCCGCCGCAGCCTGGCTCGTTCGCGAGCGCGCCCTGCATCTCAGCTACGGCGAGTTCTCCTCGAAGTTCGCCAAGGCGACCGCCGGCGCGCCCTTCCTGGCCGACCCGATCGTCGTCGAGGCCGAGCCCGGGGAGGCCCCGGCGCCAACGGCGGACCCGCAGGCGGATGCAATCGCCTGGGCGCACAACGAGACCTCGACCGGCGTGATGGTCTCGGTGGAGAGGCCCGAGGGCTCGGGCGACGCCCTGGTCCTGATCGACGCCACCTCGGGCGCCGGCGGCCTGCCGGTCGATGTCGGGCAGGCCGACGCCTACTACTTCGCGCCCCAGAAGGCCTTCGGCTCGGAGGGCGGGCTCTGGCTCGCCCTGCTGAGCCCGGCCGCGATCGAGCGGATCGAGCAGCTCGACGGGACGGGTGACGGCCGCTGGCAGCCCGCGTTCCTCTCGCTCGCCCTCGCGCTGGAGAACTCGCGCAAGGAGCAGACCTACAACACCCCGGCGCTGGCGACCCTGTTCCTGCTCGCCGACCAGATCGAGTGGCTGCTGGACGGGGGCGGG
>JBKPTM010000423.1:0-9499 GCA_046765935.1 Actinomycetota bacterium
TGCGCTCGGCGATGCGCGAGGATGAGTGGCTGCTGCTCCTGCACGGCGCCGTCCTCGGCTTCATCGCCGGCTGCATCCACCTCGCGATCTTCGGGGTCTGATGGCGGACGACGGCAGACACGATGAGCGAGACGGATTCGACAGCGAGCCGGACGGCAGCCTGATTCGCGCGGTTCCCGGCCTGGCGCGAATCGCCGCCGCGGCCTACTGGCGGAGCGCTCGCTGGACGGTGAAGGCCTCCCGGGACGCGAGCTCGCGCGTGATCAGGGCGGCCACAACGGGGCAGGAGCCGGGCGAGCTCTTCCGCTCGTCCGGCGCGGAGATCCGTGAACGCACCCGGCGGGTGCTCGGCATCCAGGAGCGCCCCGAGGAACGAGCCATGATGAACCCCGAGGCCGCCGAGGCAGAGCGCGAGGAGGCGCGCCAGTCGCTCCGGGAGCGGGGAGCCGAGCTGCTGCGCCGGTCGGCGGACGTCAACCTGGATGAGGACTCCCACCCGGCCTACACCCGGATCCTCGAGGATCTCGCGCCGGACGAGGCCAGGATCCTTCGCCTCCTCCACGACCAGGGTCCGCAGCCTTCGGTCGACGTGCGCTCGGGCCTCCTCCGGCTGCAGTCGACCTCGGAGCTGGTCGCGGCTGGGCTCAACATGATCGGCCCCGAGGCCGGCTGCCGCCACCTCGACGACGTGCCGGCCTACCTCAACAACCTCTTCCGCCTCGGGCTGATCTGGTTCTCGCGGGAGCGGCTGCCCGACCCCAGGGGCTACCAGATACTCGAGGCCCAGCCGGAGGTCGCCGACGCTCTGGCGTCGCAGAGCCACACCCGCACGGTCCGGCGGAGCATCCACCTCACGCCGTTCGGGCGCGACTTCTGCGAGCTGTGCCTGATCTCGCCGGAGGCCGAGTCAGCCGGTAAGCCGGGTGAGCCAGACGCCGGTGAGGGCCGGGACCGAGCCGGCTGAGGACATCCCCCGGACCGAGCCCTCCATCCCGATGCCGCTGGTCGGCCCGCCGATCGTGTTCAGCAGCGGGTCCGCATTGGCCGCCCGCAGACCGGCGGCGTCGAGTGGGTCGGCGATCTGGACCCTGCCCTCGGAGAGCAGCCGGTAGCGCTGCCCGGGCTTCGGCGCGGCCACGAAGGTGACGCCGTCGAGCGCCGGCCCGAGACCCATCGGGCTCCCCCACCATCCGGCGAATCGCGAGAGCTCCAGGCGCGCGGGGCCGCCGGCCCCGGGCGCGAAGGCGCCCGTCCCGGAGCCGTGAGCGTCGGGCAGGAAATGGGCGTGCTGTCCGCTCTGCGGCTCGAGCGCCCGGGGCGAGACGATCCCGAGCCGCGGCGAGGAGAGCCGTCTCGGGAGATCGCGGACCGGCCGGTCCAGCAGGAAGCGGACCTCATCCGGCCGCGGGGCATCGACCGCGAAGAGGTGCGGGAGCAGGGCTCGCCCGCGAGCATCGCTCTGCCAGCGCCGCGAGTTGGCGAGTACCGCGGCGGCGTTGAACGGGGTGCCGTCCTGGAAGCGAACGCTGAGACGCAGGTTGAGTGTCCAGGTCGTGCGGTGGGCGGAGGGACGCGCGTTCAGGGCGAGGCCGGGCTGCGCGGCGCTCTGCCCGTACGGACCGGTGACCTCCGCGATCAGGGGCTCGTAGATCTGGCGGCTGACCGCCTCCGCGGCTCGCCCGCGCGCCGCCAGCGGATCGAGCATGGTCGGGAGGCTCGGCAGGGCGTATGTGAGGGTGCCGCCACCGCCGGCCGGGGGCAGCTGCGAGCCGCCCTGTGTGCCGCCGTCGTCACCGCCGCCGCAGCCGCCCAGAACGACGAGGGCCAGAGCGGCGAAGGTGGCGGCACGCAGCCGCATCGATCTAAAGGTTCAGGATGACGATCGCGTTCAGCGCCCAGAGGACCCCGAAGAAGATGGTCCACCGGGTCAGATTTCGCTCGACCAGCGACCCGCCGCCGAAGGAGCTGCCGCCTCCGCCGATGCCGAACGCACCGGAGAGGCCCGCGTCCTTGCCGGAGTGCAGGAGCACCAGGAAGATCAGGATCACGGAGAAGATGACCTCGATCACGCTGAGCACGGTTGCCATGGGCGGCAGTGTAGATAGCTTCGCCACCCGGCGGGCGCGCTACCCGCCAGGACCTGCCTATTCCTGCTTCTCAGCGTCGCGCGCCCTGGGCTGCAGGCGATCGATGCGCTTCAGGATGTCGATCGCCTCGGCGCGCAGCTCCCGGTCGAGCCGCCGGAAGTCCTCGTCGGTGAGCTTTCCGGCCACGTGATCGGCCTCGGCGTCGCGGATCTGGCGGTACTTGGCGCGCTTGCGCGCCTCCAGGTCGGCGAGCTCGGCGACCGCTGGGTCCTCGCTCTCCTGCCGGGCACGGTTGCGAAGGGGCGCCGTCACGAACCAGGCGACCAGCACGACGATGACCAGGGCGAGGAAGAACTCCATGGGCGGAGGCTAAGGACGCCTTGGCCGAGACGGTTGGCGGCCGGCGCCTAGCTGCGCTCGGTTGCGGTCCCCAGCTCGCGGCCCAGCCTGGCCCGGTAGGCCGCCTCGAGGCGTCGCCGTGACTCGAGCGCGGGCCAGCCGGCCATCACCGCACCCGCCAGGGCGATCAGGGCACCGATCCAGATCCACCCCACCAGCGGATTGACGATCACCCGGAAGTTGGCGGGCGGCGGATTCTGGACGTAGTGCTGGATCAGCGCCAGCACGGCGAACTCCTGCGCGGCGGGCGGCAGATCCGCCAGCTGCTGGTTGCCGCGCTTGATGTCCGGGTTGAGCACCGAGAGGTCCGGCTGGAAGGCCGTCCAGAGATCGCCGCCGGCGCGGGCCCGGAGGCCCACCTCGCTGGTCGACTCGCCCATGAAGTAGCGGCCGATCGGCCCCGCGCTCGGATCGTTGGTCGGGTAGTAGTTGCGCGCAGGGGCGAGCGTCCCGACCCTCTTGCCGTCGCGCGTCACCGTCAGGTGAGAGACGAACGCCAGCCGCTCGGGCTTCGGGTCGGAGGTCAGGTTGTCGTAGTGGATCGTGTAGTCCCCGACCTTGGCGGACTGCCCGACCTGCAGCCGGAGGTCGCGGTTGGTCTGGAAGCTCGAGGAGGCCGCGATCCCGATCAGCGTGAGCGCGATCCCGGCGTGCACGATGTAGCCCCCGTAGCGCCGTCGGTTCCGACCCACCGCTTGGGCGAGCGCCCGCTGCGGGGACTCGCCGGTGAGGGCCCGCCTGGTCGCGGCCGCGCGCCAGAACTCCCCGGCGAGCGCGATGAAGGTGAACGCTGCGAAGCCGAAGACGAAGAGCGCCCACGGGTGGCTGGCCGCGTCGCTCACGGCCAACAGGACGACGATCGCCGCGGCGGCCGCCATCCCGGGCCAGAGCAGCAGGCGGCGAGCGGCGCCCGCGCTCAGCCTGCCCCAGGCGAGCAGCGGACCGATCCCGGTGAAGAGGACGAGGAGGACCCCGATCGGGGTCACGTAGCGGTTGAACCAGGGCGCGGCAAGGGAGTGCTTCTCTCCCGTGAAGAACTCGGAGATCAGCGGGAAGAACGTCCCCCAGAAGATCACCGCGGCCAGCCCGACCAGCAGCAGGTTGTTGACCAGGAAGATCGACTCTCGGGAAAGCAGCGACTCGATCCGGCGCTCGGGCTTCAGCTGGTCGACCCGCGAGACGATCAGCAGCGTCGAGCCGACCGCCACCACGCCGATCAGGGCGAGCAGCGGCCCGCCGACGGTCGACGCGCCGAAGGCGTGGATGGACTGGAGCACGCCCGAGCGGACCAGGAACGTGCCGAGCAGGCAGAGCGTGAACGTCCCGCAGATCAGGCTGACGTTCCAGACCTTCAGCATCCCGCGCTTCTCCTGCACCATCACCGAGTGCAGGAAGCCGGTGCCGACCAGCCATGGCATCAGCGCGGCGTTCTCCACGGGGTCCCAGCCCCAGTAGCCGCCCCAGCCGAGCTCCTCGTATGACCAGCGCGAGCCGAGCAGCAGCCCGATGCCGAGGAAGGTCCAGGCGCAGAGGGCGAAGTTGCGCGTGGTCCGGATCCAGCTGGCGTCGAGGCGGCGGCTGATCAGCGCGCCCACGCAGAAAGCGAACGGGATCGACCAGAAGACGTATCCCGAGTAGAGCATCGGCGGATGCACCGCCATGTAGGGGTTGCGCAGCAGCGGCGTCAGCCCGGCCCCCTCGGGCGGCGCGGGGTCGAGATGCGCGAACGGCTGGGCCTTGAAGATCATCAGCCCGACGAAGAACGACCCGATGCCCGCCAGCACGGCGGTCGCCCACGGGACGATCTCGCGGTGGCGGTTGCGCGTGATGAACAGAACGGCGCTCGAGGCGAGCGAGAGGACCCAGGCCCAGAGCAGCAGCGAGCCCTCCTGGCTCGACCACATCGCGGTGAGCTTGTAGAAGGTGGGCGTGGTGGTCGAGGAGTGATCCGCCACCAACGCGAAGCCGAAGTCGTCGCGAAGGAAGGCGACCTCGAGGATTACCACCGCCAGCGTGAGCAGTCCGGCCATCGCGTACACGCCGCGCCGGGCCGACTCGACCCAGCGGCGGTCACCGGTGCGCCCGCCGTAGACGCCCGCACCGGCCGCGAAGACGGCGCAGAGCAGCGCGGCGGCAAGCAGTGCGGAACCGAAGATGGTCAGCTGGACTGCCCCGGCGTGGTCGTAGTGAACTTGGACGGGCACTTCGTGACCAGGCTGTCCCGCTCGCCGACGAAGGTCCCGTTCTGGAGCTTGCCGGTGACGATCACCTCGCGCCCGTCGCGGAACGGATCCGGCACCGTCCCGGTGTAGCTGACCGGGATCGGATCAGAGCCGTCTCGGTCCGAGATCTTGAAGTCGAGCTGGTCGCCCGCGTGCTGGATCGACCCCGGCACGACCGTGCCGGTCAGCTCGTAGGTCCCGCTCGGGTCGGACTGGAGCAGTTGCGAGGGCTGCTTTGCCTCGGTCGAAGCGCTGAACGACGTGTAGACGAGGGCCGCCGCCAGCACCACTGCGGCGGACAGCGCTATGACCAGGCGAATCTTGCGCTTGCGCGATGGATCCACTGCGCCGTGGATTATCGCAACCGCTTGTTAAGTGCTCGCCCCGGGCGGGAGGAGATTCCGCTGCCGTCAGTCCTTATTTGGACTCGCGGCCGTCGTCAAAATCCCGCAGACCGGCTGCGGAATTGCCGCAGTAGGATCGCCTCGGCCTGTGGCAACCCTGGAGCCAGTGGTGATCCTCTGCGGTGGGCGGGGGACCCGCCTGCGCGAGCGAACGGAATCGATTCCGAAGGCGCTCGTGGAGATCGGGGGCCGCCCGATCCTCTGGCACGTGATCTCCATCTACAGGAGCCAGGGCTTCTCCCGCTTTCTGCTGCTCACGGGCTACAAGGGCGAACTGATCGCCGAATGGGTTCGCCAGACCGCGTGGCCGGACGAGACTCGAGTCGAGTGCATGGACACCGGCCTCGATACTCCAACCGGGGGCCGATTCAAACTCATTGAGGACAGGCTCGATGGGGAACCGTTCTCCGCGACCTACGCCGACGGCGTCGCCGACATAGACCTCTCCGCCCTCGTCCGGTCTCACCGCGAGGGGAATTCGCTGGCGACGGTGACGGTCGTCCGTCCCGAGCTGCAGTTCGGGGTGGCGGACCTGGATGGCGCTGACCGGGTCCGCGGCTTCCACGAGAAGCCGCGGGTCGACAGCTGGATCAACGGCGGCTTCTTCTGCTTCGAGCCGGGAGTGTTCGACTACCTGAGCGAGAACAGCGTCCTCGAGCGCGAGCCGCTCGAGCGGCTGGCGGCCGACGGGCAGCTCCGGGCCTACCGGCACCACGGCTTCTGGGACTGCATGGACACCTACAAGGACGCGGTGCTGCTGAACGACCTCTGGGAGTCGGGCGATCCGCCCTGGCGGGTTTGGGCGGAGGAGCCCGCTCTGTGAGAGCTCTCGTCACGGGCGCCCGCGGGTTCGCGGCCTCGTGGCTCGCCAAGGCTCTGCTCGAGCACGGCGCGGAGGTGACCTCGGTCGATCGCGAGGGCTCCTCCCCCACCGGGCTCGAGCTGCTCGGGATCGCCAGCGAGGTGAACGACGTCGTGGCGGACCTGCGCGACCGGGACGCCGTCGGCGAGCTCCTGCGGTCGAACCGGATCGACTCGGTCTTCCACCTCGCCGCCCAGGCGCTGGTCGGGGACGCCAACGCCTCCCCCGTCCCCACCTTCGAGACGAACGTCGAGGGGACCTGGGTGCTGCTCGAGGCCTGCCGCGAGGCGGAAGTCGGGCGTGTGGTGGTCGCCTCCTCGGACAAGGCCTATGGGCCTCACGATCAGCTCCCCTATACGGAGGACTCGGCCCTGCAGCCTGTCTTCCCCTATGACGTCTCCAAGGCCGCGACCGATCTGATCGCGCGCAGCTACTGGCATACCTACCGCCTTCCGGTCGCCGTCACGCGCTTCGCCAACCTCTACGGCGGCGGGGATCGCAACTTCTCGCGGCTGATCCCGGAGACTGCTACGGCGGTGCTCGACGGCCGGCGCCCGATCATCCGCTCCGACGGCTCGCCCGAGCGCGACTTCCTCTACGTCGAGGACGCCGCGCGCGCCTACCTGGCGATCGCCGACGCGCTCGGGGAAGAGCGGGCCGCGGGCGAGGCCTTCAATGCGGGCTGGGGCAGGCCGCATTCGGTGCGCGAGGTGGTCGACCTGATCTGCGAGCTGGGTCCCAACGACGTCGATCCCGACTACCGGGGCGGCGGCAACCCGAGCGGCGAGATCGACCGCCAGTACCTCGACTCGACCAAGATCCGGGAGCGGATCGGCTGGCGGCCGGAGGTCGACCTGCGCGAGGGCCTGCGAAGGACGCTGGAGTGGTACGGGGCCCACCCCGAGGTGCGGCCGCTGGCCGTGCCTTGAAGCGGCGGACGGGTTTCGAACCCGCGACCTCGAGCTTGGGAAGCTCGCGCTCTACCTACTGAGCTACCGCCGCAGAGCGGCCAATTCTAAGTGGCGACCGACTTAGAACGGCCCTCTAGCCTTCGCGATTGTGAGCTCGAAGTCGTTCGCCGTGGTGATCGCCGTCCTGGCGGTCATCGGCCTGCTCGGATTCGGCCTGCTCAGCAAGGGCGAGGCCTCGCTGTCGGTCGGCGACGCAGCGCCGGACAAGGAGCTGACCCGGCTCGGGACGCCCGGCTCGGGCGAAATCGCCGACTACCGAGGCAAGTGGGTGCTGGTCAACTTCTGGGCCTCGTGGTGCGCGCCCTGCAAGGCGGAGGCGCCCGCGCTCGAAAGCTTCCAGCGCTCCCACGCCGCCGGCGGATTCACCGTGCTCGGGATCAATCTCGACGACACGACGGGCGACGCGCTCGACTTCGTCAAGCGGTACGGCCTCAGCTATCCGCAGCTGCGTGACGGCGATGGCGATGACCGTCGGGACGCGTACGGGATGACGGGCTTTCCCGAGTCGTTCCTGATCGATCCCCGGGGCCACATCGCGCTGATCCGGCGCGGCCCGGTCGACCAGACCTATCTGGCGGAGCAGGTGGCGCCGCTGATCGGCTCCCGGACATGAGAAGGCCGCTCGCCGTCGCCGCGGCGATCCTCGCGCTCGCCGCATGCGCGGTGCCCGTGGCGGCTGCACAGGAACCCCGAGCATCGCTGCCCGACATCGAGGACGAGGTGATGTGCACGATCTGCGGGACGCTGCTGGCGGAGTCGGACTCGCCGCAGGCCGAGCGTGAGCGCGCGCTGATCCGGAGGCTGATCGACCAAGGAGAGGACAAGGACCAGATCAAGGACGCGCTGGTCGCGGAGTACGGGCCGCGGGTGCTCGCCACCCCGAGCGGCCACGGCTTCGACCTGCTGGCGTGGCTGGTTCCGGGGGCGGCGATCCTGCTGGTGCTGGTCGTGGGCGGGTTCGCGCTGGCTCGGCAGCGGTCCCGCGCCAGAGCCGCGCCGGCGACGCCGGACCCGGAGATCGCCCAGGCCGACCTGAACCGCCTCGACCGCGATATGTCCTCGTATGACATCTGACGACCGCGCCAGCTCTCCTGGGTCCGAGTCCCGGCTACATCCGCTCGGGGGCGGAGATCCCGAGCAGCCCGAGCGTCCGCGCGATCGCCCGCTTGGTGAGCAGGCAGAGGCCGAGGCGAGCCTCCTCGACGCCCTCCCCCTCCGCGCCGACCACCTGGCAGTCGCGGTAGAAGGCGTGGAAGTCCCGGGCGGCCTCCATCCCGTAGGCGCAGAGCCGATGGGGGGCGCGCCGCTCCGCAGCCTCGGCGACCTCGTCGGGTAGCTCGCAGAGCCGCTTGATCAGCGCCCGCTCGGAGGGCTCTATCGGCGCCTCCGATGCGTCGAAGTCCGCCTTGCCGGCGCGCTCGGCCGCGTCCTCCCCCGCCTTGCGGAGGATGCTGGCGATCCGGGCGTGCGCGTACTGGACGTAATAGACGGGGTTCTCGTTCGAGGTCTTCCGAGCGAGCTCGAGGTCCAGGTCGACGGTGGTGTCGTGGCTGCGCTGGAGCATGAAGAAGCGCGCCGCGTCCGCCCCGATGTCGCCGATCAGCTCGTCGAGGGTGACGAACTCCCCGCGACGCTTCGACATCTGCGCCCGCTCGCCGCCCTCGACGACGTGGACGAGCTGCATGATCGGTGTCTCGAGCACGTCGGGGTCGTAGCCGAGCGCGGCGAGCGCGGCCCGAAGCCGCGGCGGATAGCCGTGGTGGTCCGCCCCCAGGACGTTGATCAGCCGATCCGATCCCCGCTCGAGCTTGTCGCGGTGGTATGCGATGTCGGAGAGGAAGTAGGTCGAGTCGCCGTCCGAGCGGATCAGGACGCGGTCCTTGTCATCGCCGAACTCGGTGGTTCGCAGCCAGGTCGCTCCCTCGCTCTCGTAGATGTGGCCTGCCTCACGGAGCTCCGACAGCGCCCGCTCCACTGCCCCCGAGTCGTGCTGCGCCCGCTCCGAGGACCAGGTGTCGTAGACGACGTTGTATCGGCGGAGCGTCTCCTCGATCTGCTCGAGCATCAGCGACATCCCGCGCAGCGCCAGGCCGTCGATGTCGGCGGCATCGATGCCCTCCTGATCGAGCCGCTTGGCCAGCTCCGTGACGTACTCCCCCTCGTAGCCGCCCTCTGGCACGGCATCGCCCTTCATCCGGGCCGCGATCGACTCGCCGAACAGGTCGATCTGGCCGCCGCGGTCGTTCGTGTAGTACTCGCGGCTGACCGGGTGTCCGGCGAACTCGAGCAGGCGCGCCACCGAGTCGCCGTAGGCGGCGTGCCGGCCACTTGCCGCGGTCACCGGACCGGTCGGGTTGGCCGAGACGAACTCGACGTTGATCCGCTCCGTCACCTGATCGGCGCCGACCGGCCTGCCCAGGCGGTCGTCCTGCTCGGCGAGCTCGGCTGCCGCGCGCCGGTACCAGGCGTCCGCCAGGAACAGGTTGAGGAAACCGGGACCGGCGACCTCGACCCTCTCGACGGTGCCCTCGAGGTTCTTGCCGAGCTGCTCGGC
>JBKPTM010000424.1:0-6826 GCA_046765935.1 Actinomycetota bacterium
GAACGCACCGCGTCGGGCCGCAGTGCCGCCACCAGCAGGGCGATCACCGCCCCGTACGAGTGGCCGACCAGGTGCGCGCCGTCACCCAGCAGGTCGGCGAACATCGGCGCCTCCACCTCGAAGTCGTTGCGTTCCAGCGGCGGGCTCTTGCCGAAGCCCGGGCGGCTAGCGATGATCAGGGTCCAGCGCTCGGCGAGCTCGCGCTGCTTTCGCCAGGTGAGCGACGGGCCGACGATGTCGCCGTGGACGAAGAGAACCGGCGGACCCTCTCCGAAACGCTCAACGGCGAGCATCTCGTACGACGATGCGTAGCAACCGCGCCATGGCCGAACAAACCCTACGATCCGCGCGGATGAAGCTGATCATCCAGGTGCCCTGCCTGAATGAGGAGGACTCGCTCCCACGCCTGCTCTCGGAGCTGCCGCGCGACGTTCCGGGGTTCGACGAGGTCGAGTGGCTCGTGATCGATGACGGCTCCACCGACGGCAGCGTGGAGGTCGCCCGCACGCACGGCGTCGATCACCTGGTGCGCCTGACGACCAACAAGGGGCTCGCGACCGCCTTCCAGGCGGGGCTGGACGCGGCGCTCAAGCTCGGCGCGGACGTGATCGTCAACACCGACGCCGACAACCAGTACCGATCGGAGGACATCCCGCGGCTGGTCGAGCCGATCCTGGCCGGACGCGCGGACATGGTCGTCGGCGACCGGCAGGTGCAGAGCATCGACCACTTCTCGCCGAGCAAGAAGCTGCTGCAGCGCCTCGGCAGCTGGGTAGTGCGCCGGGCCTCGGGCACCGCCGTGCTCGACACCACCTCCGGGTTCCGCGCCTACAACCGCGAGGCGGCGCTCCAGCTGATCGTCGTCTCCCGCTACACGTACACGCTCGAGAGCCTGATCCAGGCGGGCAAGATGTCGGTGGCGCTCGAGGACGTGCCGGTCTCGACCAACCCGACCGATCGCGAGTCGCGTCTCTTCGGCTCTACCTCCGCCTACGTCCGCCGCAACGCCTTCGCGATCTTCCGGGCTTACACGCTCTATGAGCCGCTCCGGGTCTTCATGATGCTCGCCGTCATCTTCGTGGCACTGGCGCTGGTGGCCTGGTCGCCGTTCCTGGTCGACTGGATCGTCAACGGCGACCGCACCGGCCACATCCAGTCGCTGATCCTCGGCGCGGTGCTGATGCTCGCCGCCGTTCAGATGTTCGCCCTGGGCATCATCGGCGACGCGCTCGCCGGCCAGAGGGCGATCGCCCAGCGGGTCTACGAGCGCGTGCGGCGGCTCGAGCTTGAGGCGGGCGTCCAACCCACCCACTACGAGCGGCTGGCCGCTGACCGGCCGCTGACGGTGGAGACGATCGAGACCTCGATCGCCAGGTGAGCGTGATGCGAGGGTGCTCCGAGGCGGAGTCGAGGAGCAACCCGTTTGATGCGGGTGGCAACCTCTACGACAAGTACGGGACGCAGAATCCGGTCGCGCGCCGGCTCATGGCCGGGTTCATGTCCGACCTCGACGAGCTGGTCGAGCGCACCGGCGCCCGCGAGGCGCACGAGGTGGGCTGCGGCGAGGGTGAGCTCTCCATCCGGCTGGCCGGGCGCGGGTTCAAGGTGCGCGGCACGGATGCCTTTCCGCAGGTGCTCGAGGAGGCGCGAAGCCGGGCGGTGGCGGCAGGGGTAGAGGTCGAGTTCGAAGCGATTCCCGTCGAGGAGCTCGACCCCGACCGCCACTCCGCGGAGCTGGTCGTCTGCTGCGAGGTGCTCGAGCACCTCGAGGACCCCGGGCGTGGACTGGAGGTCCTCGCCTCCCTCGCGCGGCCCTGGCTGATCGCCAGCGTGCCGCGCGAACCGCTCTGGCGCGCGCTCAACCTGGCGCGCCTCTCGTACGTCCGGGACCTCGGCAACACGCCCGGACATCTCAGCCACTGGTCCCGGGGGGGCTTCGAGCGGTTTCTGGGCTCCCGATTCGAGGTAATCGATCTACGCAGTCCGCTCCCGTGGACGATGGCCCTGTGCCGCGTCCGCGAGGCGGGTTGATCAACGGCCGAAGATCGCATCTCTACAATCGCCGACCCTCATGAGGCGCTTGCGCGCGGCGCTCCAATCTCTCCGTTCGAAGCCAGGCGTGGCCGCCATCGTCACGCTCGGTTTCGCCTGGGGAATCGTCATACACCAGCTCGGCTGGGCGCAGCTCGCGCACTTCGCCCAGGTGCGCGCCTTCGCCGACGGCCAAGCGCAGATCGACCGCTGGCACTGGGAGACCAACGACAAGGCCTGGGTCGATGGGCACTTCTACTCGGTGAAGGGCCCGGGCATGCCGGCGCTGACGACGCTGCCCTACATGGCGATCAAGGCGCTGGATGGCGACAAGCTCGCCCGCGCGGCCGTCGATAACGAGCGCGCGACCCCCCATCCCAAGTGGCACCCCGACAGCGTCGTGCCGCTCGAAAACACCGGGTACGACGTACAGCGCGGGCTGCGCGTGCAGGCCCGCGTCGAGGAGGAAACGCCGATCGTCTGGGCGCTCACGCTGATCGCGGCCGTGATCCCGGGCGTGCTGATGTTGCTCGGGGTGCGATGGGCGGCCGACCGTTTCGTTCCGGGTTTCGGGACCGCCGCCGCGGTCACGCTCGGCGTGGCGACGATCGTCATGACCTTCTCCGCCGAGTTTTTCTCGCACGTGATCTCGGCGGCGCTCGCCTTCGCGGCGTTCTGCGTGTTGATGAAAGAGCGGGACGGCCCCGCCCGGCGGTGGCTGGTGTTCGCGGCCGGGCTGCTCGCCGGCCTCGCAGTCACCTTCGAGTTCCAGACTGGCCTGGTCGGCGTCGTCCTGATCGTCTACGCGCTGCTGCGGCACTCCGATCGCATTCGTCGGGCCGGCGCCTACGCCGCCGGCGCCCTACTAGGCGCATTGCCGATGCTCGCCTTCAACACTTGGGCCTTCGGCGATCCGATGAAGCTCGCCTACAGCGACGCCGTCGCCTTCCCCGGCAGGAGCGGCCACGACGTTCTCGGTCTCAACAGCGACGGCTTCTTCGGCATCACCGTCCCGCGCTTCGACTCGGCGTTCGACCTGCTCTTCGCCGGCCGGGGGTTGATCGTGATGACCCCGATCATCGTCATGGCGGTGATCGGCGTCTTCCTGATGCGGCGCAAGCACCGCGCCGAGGCGAACACGATCCTCGCGGTCGGCGCCGTCTACTTCATCTACAACGCGGGCTACTGGCTGCCCTATGGCGGTGGCACGCCCGGCCCGCGCTTCCTGATCCCCGCGCTCCCGTTCGTCGCCCTCGGCCTCGCCTACGCGTACAAGCGCTTCCCCGCGCTCACGCTCGGGATGGCGATCCCCTCGGGCCTCTTCATGCTGGTGGGCACGCTGACCTACCCGCTGATCGGCAAGCAGGGCATGGGCACCTGGGCCGACTGGCTCGTCCAGGGACGCCTCGAGCACACCGTCCTCACCGCGCTCGGGGTGACCAATGCCTGGCTCGCGCTCGCCCCATTCTTCGCCGCGGTCGCGATCGCGATCGTCCTCGCCGTCAGGGCGACGCCCGGCACCATGCTCGCCGACTACCGGCTCGCAGTTCCGGCGGTGATCGGCTGGGCGTTCATCTCCGCGCTCGCCCCGGTCCTGGCGAACTACGAAATCAGCCCGCTGAACCGCGGTAACCAGTCGGTCCTCTGGCTCGTCGCGGCCGGCGCGCTGCTCTCGCTCCTCACGCTCACCGCGCTGCGCGTCCGTGAGGGCCGCGCTCAGCCGAAGTCGCAGGCCCCAGCGCCGGCGCCGGAACGGGGCCTCGGCCCAGGGCTCGCCTTCGACGAGCCCAGCTCGTAGACGACCAGCCCGGGCAGCTTGCAGGCGGTCAGCGGCAGGCCCTCGATCGACTTGCGCGCCGCCCCCGCCTGAGGCGTGCCGTCGGTGAGGCCGAGATGGAGAATCACCGTGCGTACGCCATACGCCTGCAGCTCGCGGACGGTCGCGGCGTCGGGGAAGTTGGTCATGTGCTTGACCAGGTCCAGCACGACCGCCGGGTTCGTGCTGGCGCGGCCGTTGACCATCTCCGGGAAGCCGTCGGTTGACGCCAGCTGAAAGGCCCTGTTCTCCTTCGCGGTGAGCGCGGGCAGGTGAAGCTGGGGTGTCGGGATCTCATTGGTGGAGGCCTGGGCCGGGGGAACGTCCGGCATCGCCTGGTTGTCGAATGGGTCGAATGGCAGGCTGCGCCCCTCCGTCACGATCGCGAGGCCGAGCACCGCGGTCGCTGCCAGGGGAGCCCAGGCCGGCAATCGGGTTCGTCGCACCGCCCGCACGGCGGCTTCCCCACCCGCGCCCGCGAGCAGCGCCAGGGCAAGCGAGGAGAAGGTCGCGAGCCGTCCCGGGGTGCGGATCGCATCCCAGCCGGGGAGCACGTCGTAGAGCACGCGGTAGGGCCAGAGCAGCCCCTGGCCCTCCTGGAAGCCGAGCTCGAGAATCATGATCGCCACGGCCACGATCCCCAGACCGATCCGCCATCGCTTGCCGAGGCTGCTCGACCACAACCCGGCGATCGCGAGGAGCGGAATCAGCGCGCCCGGGAAGAGCGTCTTCTCCTGCCAGGTGGTGAGGGTGTCGCGGATGCCGGCCGTCGCGCCGCCCCAGATGAAGTTCTCCTCCGGCGCTGTCAGGAAGACCTTGAGCGGACCGGAGAAGGCGGCCACCTCGTGCGGGCTGCGCCTCGAGGCGGGGAAGTTGTCTGCGATGTAGAGGTAGGGGTGCGCGATCCAGTAGGAGACGGCGACGAAGATGACGACGCCCGCCGCCCCGGCGATGACCATCCGCCTGGGCAGCGGCGGTCTGCCCCGGACGAGCCAGGCAACCACCCCGATCGCGACTGCGCCACCGAGGCCGTAGGCGAAAGGCAGACCCAGGACCCAGCCGATCGACACCTGCCAGGCGGCAACCACCCAGGCCCAGAACAGCCACCCGTGCCGGCCGAGCCGGATCCCGCGCACCGCGAACGCGATCGACAGCGGAATCCCGCCGCTCGAGATCACCTGCAGATGGCCGTCCTGCTCCAGCCTGTAGGGGGCGAAGGCGAACGCCGCGCCCGCGATCGCGGCCCCCGCCGGCCCCAGCCCGAGCTCGCGGGCCAGCAGATACGCACCGAAGAAGGCGAGCGCGTAGGCGAACAGGAAGAGCAGGTCGTAGCGGACCATCGCCGCGTGCGGACCGCTGCCGATGATCCCCGTCGGCGCGTAGCCGATCAGCGCGTCGCCGAAGGCGAGCGAGTACTTGAGCGGCCAGAAGCGATTGGCGTCGAAGAAGTGGAGCGGCTGGTGGAGCAGGGCGTGTCCGCCCCAGGCGGGCTGCCAGGCCTCGGCCAGGGGGTCGCCGATGTCCCTCGGCACAACATTGCCGAGGTGGATCAGCAGAGGCCAGGTCATCGCGATCGCGAGCACCGAGGCTCCGATCGCGGCGACGATGACCTCGCGCGGGGTCATCTCCGGAGCGCGCATTGAGGCGGGCATCCTCGCAACTCGGGCGATACGGCGGCGGCGCCGGGCATAATGCCCCGCCCGTGGTCTTCGCCCTGATCGGCATCGGCGTGATCGCCTTCCTCGCGATCGATGCCTACGTCATCTACCGCGTCTTTAAGAGTCGCGCGACGGCCGACGACTACGGCCGGTTCATGATCCCGGGCGAGGCCGCCGTGACGCTACCGGCGGGCGGCAAGCTGAAGATCTCCTACCAGGAGGAATACACGGCTCCAGGCGGCGAAGGCTCAATCGAGTTCTACGTGCCGAAGGACCTGCAGATCGAGGTGACGGGCCCCTCCGGGGAGCCGCTCGAGATCAAAGGCCCCGGCTTTCGCGGCGCGGGCCAGGTCGCCGGCACGGGCAGGGGCTGGAGCCGGACGCTGGTGGGCACGGTCGAGATCTCGGAGCCCGGGGAGTACACGGTCACCGCCCAACCCGAGGTCGACGGCGTCGAGCCGAAGATCCTGCTCGGCAAATAGGGGTCAACCCCGGTCGGGCCGGTCGGGATACAGCTCGTCGATCGTGACCAGCGGCCGGTAGGGAGCCCCGGCGGCGTCTTCGATCGCCTCAGCCCCGCCCGCGAGCCGGTCCACGACCGCGGTCACGCCGGCGATCTCGAGGCCCTCCTCCTTGATCCGCTCGATCGCCCGGACAGTGGATCCGCCGGTCGTCACCACGTCCTCGACGACGAGGCAGCGCGTTCCGGGATCGAGCACCGGGCCCTCGATCCAGCGCTGGAGCCCGTGCTCCTTGCGCTCCTTGCGGACGAAGAAGGCGACCAGCCCGTCGCCTCCCTCTGAGCCGATGGCGGCGCAGGCGAGCGGGTCGGCGCCCATCGTCATCCCGCCGACGGCCGTGGCGCCCCGCTCGGCCGCCTCGGTTGCGATCAGCTCGCCGGCGGCGCGATACGCAGGGGGCCGCAGCAGCGCGCGCTTGGCGTCGACGTAGTACTGGGCCGTTCGCCCGCTGGAGAGGGTCACCTCGCCGATCACCAGCGCGTGCTCGCGGAGCTCGGCTAGCAGGGTCTCCCGGGCGCTCATCCCAGACCTTCCCGGAAGCCCTGGCGCCAGCTCGGGTATCGCGGCTGCCAGCCGAGCTCGCGCTTTGCCTTCTCGTTTGAGGCGCCCTCGAGCCGGGTGGCCATCAGGACCACCTGCTTGGGAGCCAGGAGGCCCGCCAGCCAGACCGGGATCCGCCGCGGCGGCTTCGCCCCGATCGCCTCGGCGTAAGCCGGCAGCCACTCCGCTTGGGGCGCGGGTTCGTCGTCGCAGACGTTGTAGACGCCGGGCTGACCGCGTTCCAGGGCGGCCACCGTCGC
>JBKPTM010000425.1:0-16707 GCA_046765935.1 Actinomycetota bacterium
GATCGTCGCCGAGGAGGTGAAGACCGCCCACCAGGGCGAGGTGATCGGCCTCTTCCTCACAGAGCGGATCGAGCGCGGCATGTCGATGGCCGACACCATCGCCGAGATCCGCAGGCAGGGAGGCCTGGTCTACGTCCCACACCCCTTCGACCGACTGCACTCGGTCCCGGACTACGAGCACCTCCTCGAGATCGTCGATCAGATCGACATCCTCGAGGTCTTCAATCCCCGGGTGACGCTCTCGGCCTTCAACGAGGAGGCGGTCCGCTTCGCCCGCAAGTACGGGATCGTTCCCGGAGCCGGGTCGGACAGCCACGTGGCGCAGGGTCTCGGCAGCGTCAAGATCCGGCTGCGGGACTTCGACGGGCCGCAGGAGTTCCTCGAGTCGATGCGTGAAGCGGACATCGTCCGCAAGCACAAGAACCTCGCGTACGTGCAGGCGCTCAAGTTCCTCCAGACGAGCGGGGGGCGGGGAGGCCGCTCGCTGGCGGCACGTGACGGTGGCCGGCGGGTGCGCAGTCGGCGGCGCTCCGCGAGCAAGAGTTGATGCACCCGCAAGGGGCCGGGGCGGGGCCGAAGAAGAGGCAAGGCGCCGTGTCATCCATAACCGACGACGAGATCCGCGAGAAATACCTCGAGCGCGCGATCCGGGAGCTCAACGACCTTGGCCGGGAGCTGTCGGAGTGCGCCGACTGCCCGCGCGGCAACGTGATGCCGGTCCAGGGCTCCGGCCACCCGCAAGCGGACATCTTCATGCTCAAGGGCTCCGCCACTCCCTCGGAGATCGAGGAGGGCGTCGCGTTCTACGGCCGCGCCGGGAACGCCCTGATGAAGAGCTTCAAGCGGCTCGCTATCGACCCCATCGTGGTCTTCGGCACGCTCTGCTCGAAGTGCCCGCTGAACGATCCGGCCCAGGCGTCGGAGGCTTGCGTCGCGAGAGTCGCCGAGGAGATTGCGATCGTGCAGCCGCGCATGGTCGTCGTCATGGGGGAGGAGGCGCTCCACACCCTCAATGACCTCGAGCTGCCCCTTGCCGAGCCGATCGAGGCGCGCGAGGGTGAGGTGCAGCGGCTCACGCCCACGATCGACGCGCTCTACGTGCCGGACATCGACGACTCGCTGGACACCGACGACGCGAAGCAGCGCTTCTGGTCGGCGTTCAGGGTGCTCGGCGAGTGGTACGACCGGCTGCCGCCTTACTAGGGGTGCGACAGGTTAAGACTCGGATTTCCCGGCAATAAACTGGGCCCGTGGAACTGGAGGAGCGCACCATCGAGCAATTGCCCGATCGCTGCGACAACTGCGGCGCGCAGCTCACGGATGCCGAGAAGCAGACGGCGCTCACCGAGGGGCCTCCCGGTGGCCGCGTCCTCTGCACCACCTGCGCCTCAGAGGTCGTTCCGCTGGCGGAGGACGAGGAGGAGCTGGAGGGCCAGGGATAGCGTCTAGATCCGGCGCTTCTGCTGGATCTTGCAGCTCGTGCGCTTGTGGATCCCGGAACCCGGCGGGCCCACGGACACCCTCACGCTTCGCCGGCCGGGGCAGGCGACCAGCTTGAGCACGCCCGCCTTCGGCTTCGACGCGATCGCGGCGCCCCTGGCCGAGACGCGATAGCCCTTCGGATACCGGGCCCGGCCGAGGAAGATCTCGGTCCCTCGTCCCCTCAGCGCCCGCTTGGAGGGCTTCCGGAGCCGGCGATTGAACCTCTTCCCGCCCGGCCCCTTGGTCGAGTAGGTGAGCTGGAAGACGCGCGTCGACGGGTCGAAGCTCCAGCCGCGTGGCGTGCCGGCGACGAGCTGCGGATACGGCTGGGAGAGGACGTCGAGCTTCGCCTGCTTCACGTTGGAGCCCGTCGGCGGCTGGGCCGGGTCCACCACGATCGCCTGCGTCCCGCTGCCGGTGGTGGTCGGGTCCTGGCACTCGCAGTAGTGCCAGTACTCCCATGAGACCAAGTGCCGATCGGCCAGCGCGACGTCCGACCGGATCGTCGCCAGGTCATCGGTAGCGCCGAACTCGCTCAGGATCAGCGCGTCGCCGGTGGTCTGTGACCTGGTCTCGGCGTTCGAGATGACGTGCTCGTTCTGCTGGTCGCAGCTCGCCGCGTTGTAAGGAGGCACGGCGGCCGGGCCGGCGCAGTAGAGGTGGAAGCTGAGGCCGGCGGCTCGGTCACCGAGCGCCGGGATGTTGGTGTCGGCGCCGAAGTTGAAGAGGACGTTCGGCTCGTACCAGATCAGCTTCTGGCGCTCGACCGCCCTGATCCGGTCGAACACCCGGTGGTAGAAGGGTCCCATCACCCCGGTGTCGAAGGCCGGACAGCCGCCGAGCGTCAGACAGGTGACCCAGGGGGTTCCCGGCCAGGGCTCGTTGAGAAGGTCGAAGCCGAGCGTGTGCTTCGCGGAGACGAACCGGGACGCGACGTGGGCCCAGGCGGCGGCATAGCGGTCCTGCAGGCCGACGCCGCCGGGGCCGGGGTCGTTACCCCAGAAGTGGTCGAACGCGCGCTGCAGGGCAAGGTTGGTCAGGTAGTTGGTCGGGAAGCCGGCCTGCGTGTTCGGGAGCCCGTCGTCCTGGACCGCCCAGTCCGGCCAGCCCTCACCCTGAAAGCGCTCGTTGTACATGTCCTGATGGAAGTCGAGCTGGCTGAAGATGCCGTGCCTCGCGAGGGTGGACTCGGTGGCGGCGATCCGGTTCAGGTAGGCGTCGTCGTACGCGCCCGGGCTGGGCTCCACCCCTGCGTAGATCACGCCGAGGCGGACGACGTTGAAACCGTTTCGCTGCAGGAAGGCGGCGTCGTCGTTGCCGAAGCCTGTGGCGGCCGGGTAGTACGGCGGCCGCTTGAACACCATGTTGACGCCGTGGAGGACCACGACCCGGCCCTTGGCGTCGGTGACCCAGCGGCCGGAGTGACCGAGCGGCGTGCTGGGGGCTGCCCAGGCCGCGGCGCAGAGGACGGTCGCGCAGAGGGCGGCCGCAACGGCCGGCCCGATCGCTCTGATCGCCCCGGACACGCCGCCAGTATGCCCTTACGCGCACGGCGCGGAGCGCCGCCACTGCGCGTGCCCGCTAGGCCGTGGCGGCGGTGGGCTCGCCCAGGGTCTCCGAGAGGACGGAGACGTGGGTGGGCTGGGCGTCGGCGTGAGCCTTACGGCCGGCGTCGGTGACGCAGGCGTAGACGCCGCGGCGGTCGTGGTCGCAGACGTTTCGGCAGACGTACCCGTCGTCCTCCAGCCGCTGGACCAGGCGCGAGAGGGCGCTCTGGCTGAGGTGGATCTCCTCGGCGAGCTCCTGGATGCGCCGGTGGCCCTCTGGGGAGTCGGTGAGGCGCCGCAGGACTTCGTACTCGGTGAGGGAGAGGCGATGCTCGCGCTGGAGTGCGTGCTCTAGAGCCTCGCGAACGCGGGCGTGCTCGGACTCGAGCTCCATCCACTTATTCAGAAGTTGATCTCTCTGGGTGGCCTTCGCCATCTGGCCTCACTCCTCTCCCGCGCCGCGACATTATAGCAAAAGTTGCATTCACATACCATGTTGACACAATGCATGCATCTGCATATACTACTCGCATCACGTAACAACTCCGACGGTCGTTTCTGGGAGGACAACATGGAGCAGGCAACTCAGACTTCACCGGCAACTCGATTCGACGCGCGCCTCTGGGGCCTTCTGCTGCTCCTCTGCGGCGTCCTCTTCCTGGACGGGATGGACGTCTCTATGGTCGCGGTGGCGCTGCCGAACATCGGGCACGAGCTCGACCTCGAGCCCAGCTCGCTGCAGTGGATCGTCAGCGGCTACGTGCTCGGCTACGGAGGGCTGCTCCTGCTAGGCGGCCGCGCCGCCGACCTGATCGGCCGTCGCAAGGTCCTGCTCGGCGGGCTCGCGGTCTTCGTGGTGGCGTCGTTCATCGGCGGCATCGCCAACGACGGGACCACGCTGATCGCCACGCGGTTCATCAAGGGGGCATCGGCCGCGTTCACGGCGCCCGCGGGTCTCTCGATCATCACCACCAAGTTCGCCGAGGGCCCGGCGCGCAACAAAGCGCTCAGCGTCTACACGGCAACGGGCGCGAGCGGCTGGTCGCTCGGGCTGATCTTCGGCGGCCTGCTCACTGAGTTGGGCTGGCGGTACACGTTCTTCATGCCGGTCCCGATCGCCGCGTTGATCCTGTTCCTCCTGCCGCGCTACCTGGAGAAGGATCCAGCCGGCGAGGGCATCACGTGGCGCAAGTTCGACTTCGGCGGCACGGCGACCCTGGCCGCGGCGATGCTGGGGCTCGTCTACACGGTCGTCGAGGCACCCGACGTCGGCTGGGGTTCGGCGCGCACAATGCTCTCCTTCGTCGGCATTGGAGCGCTGCTCAGCGCGTTCGTCCTGATCGAGCAGCACAGCCCGAATCCCCTGGTTCGCCTCGGGATCCTGCGCTCGGCGCAGCTGCGGCGCGCCAACTTCGGCGCGATGGCCCTGCTCGGCAGCTGGTTCGGGTTCCAGTTCATGGGGACCCTGTACATGCAGGATCTGAGGGACTGGTCCGCGGTCCAGATGGCGCTCGCCTTCCTGCCGGCCGGCCTCATCGTCGCGACAGGCTCGCCCAACATCGGCCGTCTGATCGACCGAGTGGGCACGACCGTGCCGATCGCAGTCGGCCTCACCAGCCTGGCGGCCTCGTACGTGCTCTTTCTCAACATCGGGGCGAACACGGACTACCTGACCGGGATGCTGCCGACCTTCATCCTGGCGGGGATCGGCTTCACGCTGACCTTCGGGCCGCTCAACATGGCGGCGACCGGTGGCGTGGCGCCGGAGGAGCAGGGCCTGGCCTCGGGGTTGGTCTACACGTCGTTCCAGGTCGGCGGGGCGATCGGATTGGCGGTCGCCACAGCGGTGATCGACGCCGGTACCGCCGCATCGAGCGCTCCGGCGGGTAGCTCGGCTGCGCTTCTCGATGGCTTCCACCCGGCAATTCTCACCTCGCTGGCCATCGCCGTCATTGGCATCGCGATCACCGTCGCGCCGCTGCTGCGGCGCCAGGTTTTCGGTCGCGTGGCGACTGCGACCGCCGGCGAGCACCAGGAGTAGCTCCCCTAGGCCCCCAGGGCCGATTCCCCCCGGGGTGGGCGACAGAGCCAGTCGCTCACCCCGGGGCCCTTGATCAAACCCCCGGTGCCGCCGCCTCGGCCAAGGCGGACATGTCCTCGAACGTGGCGCTCGCGAGCGCCCTGACCACGGCCGTGTCGAGCGCGCGGTAGCGCGAGAGCTCCTGTTGGGCGACGCCGGCGTTCTCCGCGGCGACTCCGACCGTTCCCTCTGGCGCTCCCTGGCGGTCGAAATGGCTTCGGTAGCCCTGGTGCAGGTCTCGGTAGAAGGACTCGTCCTTGGCGAGACGCTCCTCCGCGTTCGAGCCGACGGCGGTGCGCACGTAGCCGAAGATGGGCGGCGGCTCCCGTCCGGCCTCCCGGGCGCCCTCCTCGACGCGCTTCCGGGTCTCGGCGGCGAACTCGGGCGTCATCCAGTTGAAGAACACGCCGTCCCACTCGGCCCCGCCCAGCGCGGACATCTTCGGGCCCATAGCCGCAAGGACGAGCCGGACGCCGGGCAGCGCCTCGCGGAGGCCGGGCAGCGCCTCGCGCATCGTCGTCAGCGGTTTCTCGGTGAAGCCCGCTCCCAGGCCGAGCCAGAGGCGATCGCGATCGAGGCCCAGGCGCTCGATATCGGAGCTGATCTCGTCCGGTGACTGCCTGTCTAGAGCGATCACGGCGACGCCGACGTCGATCCGGTTCGCGCCCTTCGCGTACTCGGCGAGGGTCTCGAGGCCCTTGGCGCCCGGGTGGTCGTTCGACCACATGGAGCTGTAGCCGAGCTCCTGGCAGCGGCCGGCCAGTGGGCTCGCGATCTCCGGGTCGAGCCCAGCCGTGACGCCGAAGCCGCGGCTCATTTATCGAGCAGGGCCACGCACTCGATGTGCGGGGTCTGGGGGAACATGTCGACGGGCTTCACCCGCCGCACCCTATAGCCGGCCTCCGCGAGCTGGGCCGCGTTGGGGGCCAGGGTCGTCGGGTTGCAGGAGACGTAGACGATCCGAGGGGCGTCGCACTCGATCAGCCGACGTACCACCTTCTTGGAGAGCCCCGCCCGCGGCGGGTCCACGACGACCACGTCGGGCCGGCCGGCCTCCTCGAGCAGCGGACGGATCTCCTTGCGAGCGTCGCCGGCGCGGAAGCGGGCGTTCCCGATGCCGTTGAGCCGCGCGTTCTCCTCGGCGTCTGCGATCGCCGCCGGGACGATCTCGATACCCCAGACCTCCCCGGCACGCGAGGCGAGGCTCAGGCCGAGGGTGCCGATGCCGCAGAAGAGGTCGAAGACTCGCTCGGTCCCGCGGAGGCCGGCCAGATCGGCCGCAAATCCATACAGACGCTCGGCCATCTCGGTGTTGGTCTGGAAGAACGCGTTGTGGGAGATCCGGAAGCGCATGCCGCAGAGCTGCTCCTCGAGGTACTCGGAGCCGAGGACGCCCGTCGGGCCGTCGGTGCCCCCGCCGCTGCCCTCGGCGATTGTGTGCAGGTCGACCGGCGGCTTCGGGATCTCGGCGGGGGAGGTGACGAGCCTGGTCTGCAGCTGTCCAGTGCGGCGGCCTTCGCGGATCACCAGGTTGCGGAGCGCCCCGTCGCCTGACCGGCGGTCGTATCCGGAGAGGCCCTCCGAACGGGCCCAGTCCCTGAGCTCGTTGCGGCGTGCGTTGTTCCGCTCGGAGGCGAGCTGGCAGTCCTCCGCGTCGACGACGAGGTCCCAGCGGCCGCGGGCGTGGAAGCCGAGGACGAGCTGGCCGTCGGGCTCACCGAAGGAGTACTCGAGCTTGTTGCGATAGCGCCAGCGCTCCAGTGCCGGCTCGATCGGCTCGAGCTCGAAGCCCTCGAGGCCACCGAGGCGGACGAGGGCGTCCTCCACCTGCGATTGCTTGTGCCGCAGCTGCTCCTCGTAGGGCAGCGATTGCCAGGGGGCGCCGGGACACGGCTCGCCGCCGTGATCGCAGCGCGGAGGCAGGCGGTTCTCCGAGGGCCGCACGATCTCGCGGGTCGAGGCCTCGGCGTAGCCGCGTTTGGCCTTCGTCACCTCGGCCTCGACGCGATCTCCGGGGAGGGCGCCCGCGACGAAGACGACGAAGCCGTTCCGGCGCGCGATGCCCTTGCCGCCGTAGGCCAGTGACTCGACCTCGAGCGTGAGCAGCTCCCCGCGCCGCGGGCGCTCGCTCGTCTCCGCGCCGGGGCGGTCCTGCGTGCTGAGGTCCTGGGGCACGGTCGGCCTATCGTTGCAGCCGCTCGTGCCCTGGGACCTGGACGAATACCGGCGGGAGGCGGAGTCCTTCCTGGAGGAGATCGACCGCGAGTACTACCTCCAGGGGGCGGGGCACAAGCCGGATCTGGAGATCGAGCCGATCTACGAGCGCCACGAGGCGCTCTTCGAGCGGGAAGCGGTCGAGCGCATCGGCGAGGCGCGAAGAGCGGCGGAGGGCGAGGAGGAGACGCGCCTGCGGTACCTCCACCAGTTCGCCCTCGATGGCCATCTGGGGGCGCTCACCAGGACGCTCGAGGCCCGGCTGGCCGATCTCGAGGCCTCGCTCGAGATCGAGGTGGGCGGCGAGGAGATTCCCTACCGGATGGCGCCGGTGGTGCAGGCGAACGAGGCGGATTCGCGGAGGCGGGCCGAGATCGAGGCGGTGCGAAACGCCACCCTCGCGGAGAGGCTGAACCCGCTGCACCTCGAGGCGCTGGAGGCCGCTCACGCCGCGTGCGCCGACCTCGGCTGGCCCTCATACCTCGACGCGTACTCCGACGTCAGGGAGCTCGACCTGAGGGGGCTGGCGGCAGAGCTCGAGCGCTTCGCGCAGGCCACTGAGCCGGGCTACGCCTCGATCGTCGATCCCGAGCTCGAGCGGACCGTCGGCGTCCCCCTGGCCGAGCTGCGGCGCTCGGACCTGGTGCGCGTCTTCCGTGCCGCGCATCTGGACGGGCTGTTCCCGGGCGAGGGGATGGTGCCGGCGCTGCGGGAGACGCTCGCCGGGCTCGGCATCGATCTCGCCGCCCAGTCGAACGTCATGCTCGACACCGAAACCCGGCCGACGAAGAGCCCTCGCGCCTTCTGCGCGACACCCCGAGTTCCTGCAGAGGTCTATCTGGTGATGCCCCCAATCGGCGGGCGGCAGGACTACGCGGCCCTCTTCCACGAGGCGGGGCACGCCGAGCACTACGGCTGCACCGACGCGGACCTGGCCTTCGAGTTCCGCCACCTGGGGGACAACTCGGTCACGGAGTCCTATGCCTTCCTGCTGGAGGGGCTGACCGCGAACCCGGCCTGGCTTGAGGGGGTCCTCGGCGCGGACGGGGCCGAGGCCGCGTTGGAGCACGCTCGGGCATCCCGGCTCCTCTTCCTGCGCCGCTACTCGGCGAAGATCGCCTACGAGGTCGAGCTGCACGGCCCGGACGCCGACCTCGCCGCCATACCGGAGCGATACGCGGGCCTGCTGGGCGAGCGGATCGGCGTCGAGTGGCCGCGGGAGACCTGGTTGTCCGACGTCGACCCCGGTTTCTACGTCGCCTGCTACCTGCGCGCCTGGGCCCTCGAGGTCGACTGGCGGGGTGGGCTGCAGGAACGCTTCGGCGATCAGTGGTTCGCGACAGCGGAGGCGGGGAGCTGGCTGCGTGGGCTGTGGGAGCGAGGGCAGAGGCTCGACGCCGATCGGCTGCTCAGCGAGGTCGCCGGGCGCGGTCTGGACTTCCAGGCGCTCGCCGCCGAGCTCAGCTGAGTCCTAGGCGCGGGTATAGGCTGCGGCGCATTCCCCAAGCTGGGTTGCGCCCGCGGCGCACCCTCGCACTATCCGAGCAGGAGGTCCAAGGTGGAAGCAGGCGGCGAAAGTGGTGGCAGCGGAGTCCGAGATCAGATCCAGAAGGCGATCGACGATCTGCGTTCGGCCGGCGAGAAGGCGACCGGCGACGTGCGGTCGAACATCGACTCGGCCGTGGATCGGCTGAGGGAGGTCTCAGGCAGCGCGACCTCTCGCGCCCAGGATCAGGTCTCGAGCTGGCGGGACACCCTGGACAAGGCGACCGAGGACGTGCGCAAGGAGCTCGCCAAGCTGGCGGTGCGCGCTCAGAGCTCGCCCGAGGCGCTCGACGAGCTCACCAAGGAGATCGAGGACCGCCGGAAGGCGCTTTAGTTCTTAGTCCTGCAGCTGGCGGTCGACCGAGCGCAGGACGCCCTTACGCGCTTTGTTGCGGCGCTCGTAGTCGCGGACCTTGCGCAGCTCGGCGCGGCTGAGCTCCTGCAGCCGGCGGTCGATCTGCCGAACCGAGAGATCGTCGTAGGCGGTGATCGGGAAGCCGGGCACGCGGGCCGCCCGGCGGACGCGGTCGGCGCCCGCGAGCGGCCTGTCCACCGCCTTGACGGCCCGCCTGCGCGCCTTCTCAGCGCGGGCGCCGGCCTCTTGGCGGGCGCGGGACGGGGCGTCGCGGATCTGCGCTAGGAGGCGCTCCAGCTGTCCGATCAGATCGTCCGCCTGGTCGCGGCCGCGGGTCACGAGGCGGCCGACCATCTCGTCGGCGTCGCCACGGGTCATGCGGCCGCGGCGAACCGCGTCGTCGATCACCTCCTGGAGGCGGTCCCGGGAGATCGTGACGCTCTTCTCGAGTGCGTCGCGGAATGCCTGGACGCTCTGCTCCGCCCGGGTGCCCTGCTCGGGCTCGGTGCTCTCCTCTGTCCCCCTCGACGGCGTGGCCATTGCGTTCGATTATCCCGTACGGGAGAGCTTTCCAATCACGGGGTTGTGGTCGGAGAGGCGAATTCGAAGGCCGGTCGCCGGATCCGTGACGTCGCGTGCCTCGGGTGGCAGTGCCGAGGGGTGCTCGACGACCTCGAGGTCCCGCACCAGGAGGTGGCTTAGCCGATCCGGCGCGGTGCGCGGGGCGAGGCCGTAGCGTTCCTCGAGCTGGTCGAAGACAGCGCTCTCCCTCGGCCGGACGTTGAAGTCCCCTCCGAAGATCAGAGGATCCGAGCCGGCGAAATCGGTGGCGCGCGCGGCGGCGTCGAGCAGCTCGCGCTCGGCCGAGGACGGCTTCGTGCTGACGTGGAGATTGGCCAGGCAGAGACCGGATTCAAGCCGGGTGAGAGCCATGACGCGGATCTCAGGGCGGCGGGTCAGGACCTCGCGGCGACGCTCGGCGATCCGCCCGGCGGCGGGCCGGACCAGCGTGGTGTCCGAGCCGCCCTCCCAGGCGCCGAGCAGGTCGGGGCGCCAGCGGCCGATCAGGGAGGTCAGTGGCTGGAGCCAGTTGCGGCCGCTGAAGGCGCGGTGTGCATCGGCGCCGCACGCCTCCGCCATCCGCCGTTTCCAGCTCGGAGGGAACTCCTGGAAGAAGGCGACGTCCCACCCGATGCCGTCGATCACCGCGGCGAAGAGCTCGAAGAGGTCCCAGTTGGTCTGCTCGTAGGCCTCGCCGAGGCGGGGGCCGCGGCGGAAGTTGCCCTTGTGGGCGCGTACCTGGAGGGCCGGCTCAGGCGGCCAGTCGCGGCCGTGGAACACGTTCCATGTCATCGCGGTCAGCTCCATGGCGCCCTAGTATCGGCGGCTCGATGGCTCCGCCGACGGCACAGCTTCCCGCAAGCGACTTCCTCACCGGCGAGGAGCTCGACCGCGATCAGCTGCTCTCACTGCTCGACCGGGCGGAGGAGCTGAAGCGGGGGCGGGCGGACGGCGAGGGCAGGGACTCGCTGAGCGGCCGCTCGGTGGCGCTGGTCTTCGAGAAGCCGTCGACGCGGACGCGCGTCTCGTTCGAGGTCGGGGTGGCGGAGCTGGGCGCGACGCCGATCGTGCTGCGCGCGGACGAGCTGCAGATGACCCGCGGCGAGTCGATCGCGGACACCGCCCGGATCCTCTCCGGCTATCTGCACGGGATCGTGATCCGCTCGGGCTCCGACGAGCGGGTGCGGGATCTGGCCGAGGGGGCGAGCGTCCCCGTGATCAACGGGCTTACGCCGCAGCACCATCCCTGCCAGGCGCTGGCCGACCTGCTGACCATGAAGGAGCGGTTCGGCGAGCTGGAGGGGCTGCGCCTCGCCTACGTCGGCGACGGCAACAACGTTGCGCGGTCGCTGGCGATCCTCGGGCGGATGGCTGGGGTCGAGGTCGTCGTCGCGAGTCCCGATGGGTACCGGATCGAGGACGGTCTGGCCGAGGTGGCGGATGACCCGGGCGCGGCCGCCGCCGGCGCGGACGCGGTGTACACGGACGTCTGGGTGAGCATGGGGGACGAGGAGGAGGCCGAGCGGCGCCGCAGCGACCTCGGGCCCTACCAGCTCAACGACGAGCTGCTCGATGCAGCCTCGGACCGCGTGATCGCGCTGCACTGCCTGCCGGCACATCCCGGGGAAGAGATCAGCGCCGAGGTTCTCTACGGGGAACGTTCCGCCGTCTGGGACCAGGCCGAGAACCGCCTGCACGCGCAGAAGGCGCTGCTGGAACGGCTGCTCGGCTAGGCCGGGTCGCGGGGCTCGCAGACGACGACAGGGATGCGCCGGCCGGCCACGTCCGCGCGCTCCTGGTACTCGTCGTATCCCGGATAGAGCCGGTTGGCGAGTCGCCAGAGACGGTCGCGTTCCTCTCCCTCGGCCTCGCGAGCGCGGTAGGCGCCTCCCCGGCCGCCGGCCCAGAGCTCGATCTCGGGGTTCGCCCTGACGTTGTGGAACCAGGCCGGGTGCTTCGCCTTCCCCGTCTGAGAGGCGATCAGGACGGCGTTGCCGCCGTCGGTGAAGTAGACGAGGGGCGTCGTGCGCTCCTTGCCGCTCTTCGCGCCCGTGTGCGTGAGCAGGACGGTCGGAGTGCCGCTCGGCAGCTTGAGCCGCCCGCTGGTCGCGCGCAGCAGGTACGGATCGACCTTGTTGGCGACGTTCAGCGCCATCCAGCCCCCGAAGCGGCTCTTCGCCATCCAGCGGAACGTCCGCTGAATGGGGTTGCGCGGAGTCGTCGGATCGAAATCGGGGACCCGTCCCACGGGCGCAGCCTAGACTGGCTTTGGGGCCCCGTGGTGTAACGGTTAGCACGCGAGGTTTTCAACCTCGTAGCGCGGGTTCGACTCCCGCCGGGGCTACTGAGCGAGCGACTGCCGGCAGCGGCGCACCTGCCTGGCGATTGCCCGGGCCCGCGCCATGTAGCCGGTCGCGTTCGGGTGGACGCCGTCGTCACCGAACCACGCGCGATTGTGTGCGGCCATTGACGCCCAGTTGACCACTCGGAGGTGGTCGTTGCGCCTCGCGATCCGGTCCAGCACGTTGTTGTAGCCCGCGTAGCTCGCACCGGCGACCGCCGGCCGGACGATGTTCGGCCAGACGATGCACCCCCGCTTCCCGGTCGCCCGCAGCGACTTCCGGACCGCCGCCTCGAAGCTCCCAGTCGCGCGTGGATCGTCATTCGTCCCGAGGCTCGCGACGACGACCGGTGGCAGCGAGTGTCCCCTCCGCGCCAGCTCGGACGCGCCCTCGGGGGCGTGCTTCGAGATCGACACCGAGCTTCGGATCCGCCAGCCGTGCAGGTAGCGCGGGAGGTAAGGCTTCGTCCCCACCGCGAGCGAGTCACCGACCACGAAGAGCCGCTTCCCCACCGGCTTCCGCTTGTGAGGAGCTCCAGCCGCGCCACCCGGGCCGAGCACAACCGACGCGGCGATGAGCATCGCGGCGGCCCACGCCCATCGCCGCCTAGTCACCGACCGGTCCCCCGCCGCCGTAGGTCACACCCGAGCCGCAGGGCGTCATCGCCGACGCGATCGCCTGCGCGCGTGCCGCGTAGCCCTGCGGCGTCGCGTGGACCCCGTCGGGGGCGAGCAGGCCCGGATCGTGCCTGACGATCCCGACCCAATCGACCACCGTCAGGTTCGGGTTGGCCGCGGCGAGCCGCGCCAGGACCCGGTTGTAACCCGCGTAGCTGACCCCGCCGTAGGGCGGACGGACGATGTTCGCCCAGATGACGCACCGACTGGGACCCGCGGCCTCGAGGACCGACTCCACCTGACCCGCGAAGGTCGAGGTCGCGCTGGGATCGTCGTTGGTCCCGAGGCTGACGACCAGCACGGGAGGGAGGGCGCCCGCGCTGGTGATCTCCGACACCCCGTCCGCGGTCGGTCGCCCCGTATAGGCCGAGGTGCGGATCCGCCATCCCGGCAGCAGCTGGGCGAGCGGCGCCTCGGTCCCCTCGGCGAGCGAGTCCCCGACGACGAGCGCCCTTCCACCGTTCGCCTTCTGCGACCCCCCATTGGCGTTCGGCGACGCCTCGCTCTCCGCCTTCGGCGTCACGGTGGCCGGAGGCAACTGGCTCGTCTGAGCAGTCCCGGCGAGGCCGCCGTAAAGGGAGAGCGCGATCAGGATCAGGACCTCCACCGCGCCGACGCTACGGGCGCGCTGCGATCGATGTCAAGCGGCCCTTCACTACGCTTCGCCGGTGCTCCCCGAGATCCACCTCGGACCGCTCACTCTCCAGACCTTCGGCATCTGCTTCGCCCTCGCGTTCCTAGCCGCCGGAGCTCTGGTCTGGCGCCGGCTCGACGAGCTCGGCAAGCCCGTCGACTGGGCCTACGAGATGGGCTTCGCCGCGCTGCTCGGTGGCCTGATCGGCGCCCGGCTCGACTTCATCCTCGAGAACTACAGCGACGTCAAGGGCGACCTGCTCGGCAACATCTTCTCCGGGTCGGGACTCGTCTGGTACGGCGGCGCGATAGGGGGCGCGATCGCCGTCCTGCTCTGGGCCTGGTGGCGCAACTACCTCACCCTGACCCTGCTCGATGTCGCCGCCCCGGCACTCGCCATCGGCTACGCGATCGGCCGCTGCGGCTGCCAGGTCTCGGGCGACGGCGACTACGGCAAGGCCTGGGACGGGCCCTGGGCGATGTCCTACCCCGATGGCACCAAGCCGATCGATACGCCCGTCCACCCGACGCCGGTCTACGAGACGCTCGCAATGGGCCTGGTCGCGCTCCTCCTTTGGCGCCTCCGCGACCGGCTGACCAACGGCCTCCTCTTCGCCCTCTACCTGCTGCTGGCCGGCGCCGAGCGCTTCCTGGTGGAGTTCATCCGTCGCAACGACGACGTCGCCCTCGGGCTGACCCAGGCCCAGCTGATCAGCCTGGGGATGATGATCGCCGGCGGTGTCTGGCTGCTGCTGGCCTTCCGCCGCGCGCCGCGGCCGGCCACCGCGTAATAGCGGCCCGGACCGGCTAGACCGAGCGGAGCAGGCCGCCGTCGAGCGGGATCACGGCTCCCGTGAGATAGGCGGCCCGCTCCGAGCACAGGAAGGCGACCAGGTCGCCGTACTCCTCGGGCCGCCCCAGCCTGCGGGCCGGAATCCGCTCCTGGGCGGCGGCCTCCGCGGCCTCCAGCGAGCCGTGTCGATCGGCGAGCCGGTCGGTGGCGAACATGCCCGTGGCCACGGTGTTGACGGTGATGCCGTCTCCCGCCACCTCGTCCGCCAGCGTCTCGAGCAGACCGAGCGCCGCCATCCGGTTCGAGTTCGACAGCGCCAGCCCCGCGATCGGCTCGCGGATCGAGCTCGAGGACACGTTGACGATCCTGCCCCAGCCGCCCTCGCGCATCCCGGGCAGCACCTCCTCGATCAGCACGCGCGGCGCGAGCACCAGAGAGCGGAAGGCCTCCTCCCACTCCTCCAGCGAGTTGTCCAGCCCTCCGCCGCCCGGCGGCCCGCCCGTGTTCGCGACGAGGATCTCGATCGGCCCGAGCGTTTCCGCCACCTCCTCGGGCAACGCACGCAGCCGATCCAGGTCGCGCGTGTCGGCCGAGAAGGTCCGCAGCTCGCCTCCGATCTCCTCCGCGGCGGCCCCCAGCGCCTCCTCCGATCGACTCGACAGCGCCACCCGCGCACCCTCGCGCGCCAGCGCGCCCGCGATGCCCTTGCCGATGCCTCTGCTGGCCGCCATCACGAGTGCGGTGCGACCCTCGATGCCTAGGTCCACCGCAGCCTCCCCGGCCGCCGTGCCAGCCACGCGCACCAGGCCGCGAACGCCCCGATCGCGATAGCTACGCCCAGCCAGTGGACCCCGGCCAGCACCGCGACGGCGCTGGGAATCCCGGCCAGGACGGCACCCAGCATCACGCCCCGCACCGGCAGGTGCAGCGCCCACGCCGTCAGCGCGGCGCAGCCCAACCACGCCGCGGGCCCGGTCAACCAGCCCCAGTCATCGAAGAAGGAGTCGGGCAGCGTCACGGCTAGCGCCAGCGAGATCACGGTCACCAGGAGGACCTGGGCCGCCGCCGCCCGCCAGAGGATCGAGCGGTCCACCATCAACCCGTGAGCTTTGCCAGGTAGGCCGCGTCGTCGGGAGGGAGGCCAGGGATCGGCTGGCCGTCCCAGGTGATCCCGTCGGCCATCGCGACGAAGAGCTGCTCGCGGTCGCGCAGGCTGAGTCGCTCGAAGCGACAGAGGGCGAGGAACGAGTAGAGCTTGGGCATCGAGTCCCGCCAGCCACGATCGGTCCCGTGGATCTTGGCCAGGTCATGGATGCTCTTCGGCGCCTCGCGCAGCGGTTCGCTGAAGATCTGGGCACAGACGGCGAAATCGAGCTGCTCCTCCCGTCCGGGCGGAACCAGGAGCGCGTCGTCCTCCGGCGCCAGCAGTCCTCGCTCGAGCTCCTCCGGGGTCATCAGCAGGACCCCATCCGTCGGGCGCGGGTTGCACTCGATCATCACCAGCCCGTCCTCTGTCTCGATGAAGTCCAGGGACATCTGCCCGTCCCACTCGAGGTCCGCTCCGAGCTTCTCGACGGTCGGCAGCGTGTTGCTCGGATCGACCGAGAGGAACTGGATCCCGGTCGAGTGCTCCCACTGACGAGGCGCGCGGTAGGACATGTGGGAGGCGACCTGCCCGCCGTGCAGGGCGGAGTAGGTGCAATGCATCGGCCCGTCGACGAACTCCTGGGCCAGCCATGGGTTGGCCTCCGTGGGGTGGCACTCGTCCGGCTTCAGGTGTCCGGCCAGCGGTCCCGTATTGGTGAGCAGCCCCACGCCACCGCGCGAGAACGCCGCGCGCGCGAAGTACTTGGGGAAGCGCTCGATCGCCTCCTGCAGCTCCTCCTGGTTGTGGGCGAGGACCGTCTGCGGCGTGCGGATCTCGAGGCGGTCGCAGAGCTCCTGGAAGGTTCCCTTGTCGTGCACCTGGGCGAGCGTGCGGAAGGGCGGCGAATAGAGCCGAGTCACCTTCGACAGCTGCTCGTGCTTGGCCGCCAGGTAGAAGACCTCCTCGAACATCGGCAGCACCACGTCGATCCCGTTCTCGTCGGCGATCCGCTCGACGTCTGCTGCGAATGCCTCGGGGTCGCCGGAGGGGGAGGCCGTCACGGAGTGGCCCGTCAGGTACTTCGAGTGGCTCCCGGGCGAGGCGTCGTAGCTGTCCGTCGCGTAGACGTCGTGACCGCGCTCTCCGAGCTTGCGGATCGCATCCAGCGCGAACGGCATCCGCGAGCTCGTCACCAGCACCTTCACGGGCCGAACCCTATGCGGTGCCGGGCTAGCGGCGGTGCCTGCGCTTGCGGTGCTTCTTCTTGTGCTTCTTGGGCGTGACCGTCGGCGAGGCGGTGACCGGATCGCCGAGCGGCATCGTCACGTCCACGTCGTTGAAGGTCACCGCCCCGGTCGAGCGCTGAAGGTCGAACAGCGACGAGGACGGGG
>JBKPTM010000426.1:0-2691 GCA_046765935.1 Actinomycetota bacterium
AGGAGATCCGCACGGACTTGCTCGGCCTAGGAGTGGCGAACCGGATCGAGATCGCCGGCTCCGCCCGCCGCTGGACCGAGGCCTGCAAGGACCTCGACCTGATCGCCACGACGGACGACGCGGCGGGGCTGGTCCAGGCCCTGGCCACCCACGGCCTCTCCGCCGAGTCCAGACGCGGCGGCGACGCGGCCGCGAGCGTGCTCACCCATTCCGGCCTCAAGGTGGATCTGCGGATCGGCACCGAGGAGACGTTCGGCAACCTCCTCCAGCACTTCACCGGCTCGGCGGAGCACAACGTCGAGCTCCGCGAGCGCGCTCTCCAGCGCGGATACTCGGTCAGCGAGCACGGCGTCGCCGAGGTCGAGGGCAAGAAGGTTCATCGGTTTGATGACGAGTCGGGCATCTACGAGCTGCTCGGCCTGCCGTACATCGAGCCCGAGCTCCGCGAGGGTCGCGGCGAGCTCGAGGCGGGGGACACCGGCGAGCTGCCCGACCTGGTCACCGTCGATGACATCCGGGGGGACCTCCACTGCCACACGACGCTCTCAGACGGGCGCAACAGCCTGGATGAGATGGCAGCCGAGGCACAAAGCCGCGGCTATGCGTACCTGGCGGTCACCGACCACTCAGCGAGCCACGGCTTCGGCAACCACGTCACCGCCAAGCAGCTCGCCAAGAGGATCGAGGAGATCCGGTCATGGAACGAGTCGGCGCCGCGGGGCTTCCGCCTGCTGGCGGGCTCCGAGGTGAACATCGGAATCGACGGCTCCCTCGATTACCCGGACGAGCTGGTCGCCGAGCTCGACTGGGTAATGGCCAGCGTGCACACCTCGTTTGCGATCTCCGAGCAGTCCATGACCGAGCGAGTGATCGCCGCGATGGAGCATCCGCTGGTGGACTGCATCGGGCATCTCACGGGCCGTTTGCTGCTCCGGCGCGAGCCATACGGGGTGGACATGCCGCGGATCGCCGAGGCGGCGGCGAGGACCGGGACGATGATGGAGATCAACGGCAACCCGAACCGCCGCGACCTCAACGAGCACAACGCGAAGCTGGCCGCCGAGGCCGGGGTGCGGATCGTCTGCACGACGGACGCGCACGGCACTGAGACGCTGGCGAACATCCGCTACTCGGTGGCGACGGCGCGCCGCGCCTGGCTGAGCGCCAAGGAGATCGCCAACACGAGGGCGTGGCGCTCCTTCGCCCCGCTGCGGAAGCGGGCGAAGGCTAAGTAGAGAGCGGCTTCGGCAGCTTCGAGCTGCCGGGTGCCCGCAGCCCGTCGATGAGGATCTCGACGAGGCGCGGCCAGCGGCCGACCGCGGGGCCGGTCTCAGCCGGCGTGATGCGCCCCAAGCTGCAGGCGATCATCGGGATGTCCTCCCAGTCGAGGTCCTTGCGGAGATCGCCGGCGCGCTGGGCACGCTTGACGAGCTCGTCGCAGAGCTCGTCGAGCCCGACCGCCAGGGCCGCGACGTTCATCACCTCGGGGCGAGACCCCATCACCTCGCAGAGCCCGCGGTCATCGGCCTGGATCTGGGCGGCGAAGCGGATGAAGTCGCAAAGGCCCTCCCAGGGGTTCTCGGCCTCGATGCCCTCTCGCGCCTTCTCCGCCAGACGCTCGAAGCGCTCGGCGGCGAGGGCCGCGATCAGGTCCTCCTTGGTGGGGAAGTGGCGGTAGACGGTCCCGACGCCGACCTTGGCGACCTTGGCGACGTCCGGCATCTGCGCGTCCAGGCCCTCGTCGGCGAAGAGTCTCTTGGCCGCCGCGATGACCGCCTCGTGGTTGCGCCGGGCGTCGGCGCGGAGGACGCGTGCGGCGACGGCGCCGTTCCCTGCCCGTGCCGGCTTCGTCTCTGTGACGGGTGTCATTGGAATCAGATGCCCTCGCAAGTTGTCTGTGGATATGTGGCGGCTCTCACTCTGCAAACGGAATCACAATTCCGTATAGTTCTAATCGAAACCGGAACTCCGTTTCCGGATACAGAGATTACATGACGAAGATGTCCATTTCCAGAAACCCCGTTCGTCGTCTAAGTGAGGCCGGCAAGAGAAGCCGGGAAGCAAGCGAAAGGAGTCAAGGGGGATGACAACCGCACAGGAATATCTAGAGCGTCGGTGGACCGCGCTGATCTTGCTCTGCGTCGCGCAGTTCATCGTGGTGCTGGACGCGTCCATCGTCAACGTCGCGCTGCCGAGCATCGGCAAGGGCCTGAACTTCTCGGAGGAGAACCTGCCCTGGATCGTCAACGCCTACGTGATCGCGTTCGGGGGTTTCCTCCTGCTTGGCGGGCGCGCGGCCGACCTCCTCGGCCGGCGCCGGGTCTTCATGGCCGGCCTCGCCGTGGTGGGAATCGCGTCGCTGGCCGCTGGCTTCGCCGCGACCCAGGGACAGCTGATCGCCGCTCGCGCGGCACAGGGTCTCGGTGCGGCAATCGTCTCGCCTTCGGCGCTCTCCATCGTCACGACGCTCTTCAAGGATGGGGCTGAGCGGAACAAGGCGCTCGGCGCATGGGGCGCGGTCGCCGGCTCCGCGGGCGCCGCGGGCGTCCTGCTCGGCGGCATCCTCACCGACGGCCTCGGCTGGGAATGGGTGCTGTGGGTGAACGTGCCGGTTGCGGCCATCGCCCTGGCGTTCACGCCGGGCCTGATCCCCGAGAGCCGCTCTGAGTCGGTCACGCGTCACTACGACGC
>JBKPTM010000427.1:0-3495 GCA_046765935.1 Actinomycetota bacterium
CCGTGGGCTTCATCGAGGCCTCGCGCACCGGCGGCATCCTGATCCTCACCCACCGCCGCAATCTCGTCGATCAGTTCATCGGCGAGATCTCCGACCGCGGCTACGCAGACCGTCTCTCCCCGCCGCTGCTGGACGGCGCCGACCACGCCTACGGTCCGGTGACGGTCGAGACCTACCAGTGGTTCGTCCGCAACGCGGGTCGCGTCTCGGACGCCTACTCGATCGTGATCTGCGACGAGGCCCACACGGCCCTGGGCGAGAAGACCTCGGCCTGCATCCGCGCCTGGCCGGGCCCCGTCTTCATCGGTATGACCGCCACCGGCGCGTTGATCGCCCGCCACGTCACCGACCTCTTCCCGACCCAGACATCCCGCTTCGACCTCGCCCAGGCAGCCCGCCGCGGAGTGATCGCTCCGCTGCGCTGCATCCGGATCCCGCCCGGGCCTGGGGTGCGCACGATCGCCAAGGTGCCCCTCCGCAAGGGCGAGGTGGACCAGGACTTCGACCAGGAGGAGCTGGCCAAGCTGCTGGACCAGACGCCGTTCAACGTGGCGATCGCGGACCTCTACCGGTCTCGCTTCCGCCGCGTTCCGGGTGTCGTCTACACGGCCGGCGTCAAGCACGCGAACAACGTCGCAAAGGCGTTCCAGGACGTCGGGATCAATGCGCGGGCCGTCTCCGGCGAGACGCCGAAGCGCGAGCTTGCCGAGATTCTGGCGGGGTTCGAGCGCGGCGACGTCGACGTGCTCTGCAACGCGATGCTGCTCGCCGAGGGCTGGAACTCGCCGCGCGCGACGATCTGCATGCACCTCGCGCCGACCGCCTCGCGCCGCGTCTACCAGCAGCGAGTCGGCCGCGTCACCCGCCGCAACCCGGGCAAGGAGGCGGGCCTGGTGATCGACTTCGTCCACCCGGCCACCACCCACGACGAGACGATCGTCACCCTGCACAGCCTGCTCGACCGCGACGTCTACCGCGGCGGCGCAATCGTGGTCGGCCCCGTGCGCCGCGGGCGCGGCCGCCGGGTGCGGGTGGAGAAGCGGGTGGTGCCGGTCTCCGACGACTCGAATCGCCGCCTCCGCGTCCTCGAGCGCGAGCTGTGGCGCATCGCGGTCGAGAACCTGAACCACTCCGAGCAGCACGTCTGGGCGGCTCTAGCCGGCGCGCGGGTCAACCCGTCCGGCTGGCGGCGCGCCAAGGCGATGCTCCAGCACGACCAGAGCAAGGAGCTCCGCCGCCGCTTCCTGCTCACGTGCGTGCAGCGCAACCGAAACCAGCAGCTGCGCATCAAGGCCCTCTCGGAGATCGCGGCCCTGCGCGACCCCGATGCCCTCGACGACGCGATCGACACCGTCGGGACATGGTCCCGCGACGATCGTCGCGCGGGCACCAAGGTCCTGCTCGAGGCGCTCGCCGAGCGTCGCATCGGCCGCCGCGACCAGGCCCAGGCCTGGGTCTGGCGCCTGGCCGACTACACCCGCGACCTGCATGAGGAGTACGCCGTCCAGCGCTGGCCGGAGACCAAGCGTCTCCTCGGTCTGCTCGTCAACTCATCCGGCCGGGCCCACGGTCGCAACGCGCGCCGGCTCGTGCACGCAGCCCGCAATCAGGACCGCCGCCTCGCCGCCGCCCTGCTCGCCGCTGGGATCGCTCACACGCCCGAGGGCGAGGAGGTGTTGCGCGGCGCTCGTATGCGCGCGGCCCGCAAGCCCTCGGCCGTGGCGCGCGAGCTGCTCCGCAACTTCCCCAAGTCCGGCGGCCGACGCCGACGCCGCAAGCGCAAGGGCGGCTCTCAGGACGGCGCCAAGCCGGAGTCGAATGGGGCCGCCGAGGCCAACGGCGAGCGGCTCGAGGACGAGGCCGACGAGCACGAGGTCGAGAACGAGGAGCAGGAAGCCGACGAGCTCGAGGCCGCCAGCGAGAACGGCGCCGCGCCCGACGCCGATGCCGACGAGGACTTCGAGGCCGCCGAGGCGGGCGACGAGTCCTAGCTCCGGTGGCGCGGCAGGGGCCGTTCTGGGACGTGATGGAGGGGAGGGCTGCTCCACCTCCCGCGGCGGAGCTCCTCGGCTTCCGGCTGATCGAGATCGACCCCGACGAGGGAACGATCGAGGTCTCCTTCACCGCCACCGACCAGTTCCTCAACCCGGCCGGGACGGTTCAGGGCGGTTTCCTGGCGGCGATGCTCGACGACACCCTGGGCCCGGCGCTGGTCGCCACCCTCGGGGACGGCGAGTGGGCGCCGACCACCGACCTCCACGACCAGCTCCTCCGCCCGGCCGCGCCTGGCGAGCTGCGCGGCCACGGCCGGATCGTGCGGCGCGGGAGAGACGTCGCCTTCATGGCGGGTGAGCTGCGCGATACGGACGGTGAGCTGGTGGCGACCGCCACCGCGACCGCAGCCATCCGCCGGCCCGACGCTCCGAACGTCCCCGAGTAGCTCCTGGAAGGGGGATTGCGGGACGTTCGGGCCGGTCGGTCCCGCCCGCGGTGAGGAAGGCATCGACGAAGCTTCCGGGGATCCGACCCAGGGACGCCGGCGAGGTGACCAGGATCCGACCCAGGCGGGCGCCGGCGTCGGTGATGACCCAACGCAGGGAAGCGAGCGGGGCCGGCGCCGCGGCGAGGATCCGACCGAAGCCGCCTAGGACTCGATCGCGAGGTGGACTTCGCCGGCGCCGAGCGCCACCCGCTCGCCGTCCGTCTTCTCCACCACCAGGTGGCCGCGCTCATCGATCTCCTCGGCCAGCCCCTCGCCGCCGTCCCACGAGATGCGCCTGCCGCAGAGCGCGTCTCGCGTTCGGAATGCGGCCAGCACCTCCTCGTCGCCGGCGTCGGACCAGCGGCCGAGCGACTCGTTTAGCGCCGTGCGTGCGCGGCGCACACCCGGTGCGCCGCCGGGCGGCGTCCCGGCCTCCGCCTCCGTGGGGAGCAGGGAGGTGGCCCGCTCACGGAGCTCCGTGGGGAAGTCCTCCTTGGGGATCGCCACGTTGAGGCCGATGCCGATCACCGCCCAGCCTTCCTCGGGGCGCGCCTCGACCAGGACCCCGGCGACCTTCCGCTCGTCGATCCAGACGTCGTTCGGCCACTTCACCTGGCAGCGGACCGGCGCGACGGACTCGGCCGCTTCGCAGACGGCGACAGGCACAGCGAGGGGGAGCAGGGTGGTGCCGCCGACCGAGAACGGGCGCAGGAGCGCCGAGTACAGGAGACAGGAGCCCGCTGGAGCGAACCATTCGTTCCCGCGGCGCCCGCGGCCCGCGGTCTGCTCGTCCGCAGTGACCACGAGGCCCCCCGGCGCCCCTGCCATCGCGAGTTCCTTGGCCCGCTCGTTGGTCGAGTCGGTGCGCCTGAAATGGCGATGCGGGGAGCCGAACGCAGTCACTTCAGGGGGCCGAGCGTCACCTCGCGGTCGGGCGCGAGATCCATCAGGCCGGCGGCGCTGCCGCCGCTCACTGCCAGCGCGAGCGCTCCCGTGGAGTCCTGGAAGAGCAG
>JBKPTM010000428.1:0-1948 GCA_046765935.1 Actinomycetota bacterium
AGGTAGTGGGTGGTGAGCAGGATCGTCGTGCCGCGCTCGTGCAGGCGGCGGATGTAGCGCCAGAGCTCGTGGCGCAGCTCGAGGTCGACGCCGGCGGTCGGCTCGTCGAGGATCACCAGCCGCGGCTCGTGGAGAAGCGCGCGGGCGAGGAGCAGGCGCCGGCGCATCCCGCCGGAGAGCTTGGGCGCGCGGACGTCGCGCTTGGCGCGCAGGTCGAAGACGTCGATCATCTCCTCGGCGCGCTCGGAGGCGGCCTCGCCGGTCATTCCGTAGTAGCCGCCGTGGTAGACGAGGGTCTCGTAGACGGTCAGGAAGCGGTCGAGGTTCGGCTCCTGCTCGGAGATCCCCACCATCCGCCGCGCCTCCATCGAGCCGCCGGGATGGCCGAAGACCGAGATCTCGCCCTCGGTCAGCCGGATCAGGTTGCAGACGGCGGAGATCAGGGTGGTCTTGCCGGCGCCGTTCGGGCCGAGCAGCCCGAAGAAGCTGCCGGCCGGCACCTCGAGGTCGAGCGCGTCGAGCGCGAGGGTGCCGTCGTCGTAGCGCTTGGTGAGGCCGCGCAGCGCGAGCGCGGGGGTTGCCGCCATGTCCCCATGATTGCGAAGGAGACCCGCGGAGCCGCCCTCATCAAAATTGAGGGGTCCCCATCGGCGCCCGTCGCCGCTCACAGTCCAAGAGAGCAAGGATGCTCGACTATCGAAGGGGGCTTTTGGATGGAGAGAGAGACGAGGGCGACGGAGCTGACCGATTTCTGCCTGGTGCTCACGCCGACTCTGGGTGCTGCTGACCGCGCGAGCGAGGCTATTTGGAAGCGCTTCGCGTTTCTCGCCGATGAGATCCGGAGGGAGGTGGCGGCGGTCGTCGCCGAGCTGGTGCAGAGCTCGGTCGAGCGGCGTCCGCGCAAGCCGATCACCGTGAGCATCGCGCTGGAGGCCGATTCGATCCACGGCGAGGTCTCCGATGGCGACCTGGTCCCGTTCCAGATCCCGCTGCCGGCCTGAGCAGGCCGCGGCGGGTACGCGACGGCCCGAGCCCGGGTAGGGGTGAACCGGCGTCATCGCTCGACGGCCATAGGCCCTGTCCTTCGCGCGATGCAGATCCGGACGGGGCCAAGAAGGGGCGAAATGTGACTGGATCCGAGTGGACTTGCGCCCGCTGTGGGATGACGGCGCGGTTTCTGCCAGGAGTGCTCGATCTCTATGAGGTGCCACCGAATTGGGACGAGGTGAATGGCATCGCGCACTGCCTCGGTTGCCGGCGGGAGATGGCGGGCGAGGCAAAGGCCGCGATCCTCTTCGATGAGGATCCCGAGGCCGATCCTCATCGGGCGCGCGCTGTAGGGCGGATCGAGTTCGAGTTGGGCCGGGACCCCGACCGCTGCGACACCCGGATCGCGCGGGCTTGCGTCGCGAACGTCGTCGTGGTGCGGCAGGTCCGCGAGCGGCTCGGCGCGTATCCAACGAGGCCCGTCTGAGTCGACAGCGGCAGTAGGGTAGGGCCATGGAGGTAGGAAGCCTCCTCGGCCGAGTTGGACTGCCGGCGCCGATCGCCGAGCTGGCCGCGCGCGACTGGGATGCGGTGGTGGTCGGCGGCGGGCACAACGGGCTGACCGCGGCGGCCTACTTGGCGCGGGCGGGCCAGTCGGTGCTGGTGCTGGAACGGCGCGAGCAGCTCGGCGGCGCCTGCACACTCGAGCGGCCGTTCGAGGACGAGCGCTTTCTGGTCAGCCCCTGCGCCTACGTGGTCGGGCTGCTCGATGGCCTGGTCATCCATGAGCTCGACCTGCCGAGCCACGGGTACCGCGTCACCCCGGCCGACCCGAACCTCTGGTGCCCGTTCGGCGACGGGACCTCGTTCGCCCAGTTCCTGGACGACGAGCAGACCGCCGCGCACATGCGCGAGAACGGGTTCTCCGACGCCGACGTCCGCGGCGCCCTCGCCTACGAGG
>JBKPTM010000429.1:0-1844 GCA_046765935.1 Actinomycetota bacterium
CCGAAGTACCGCGGCGTCTCCTTCGACCGCCCGCCGGTGACGCAGATCGACGCATTCGTGGTCAAGCGCGTCCGCGACTTCTGCGAGCGGCTGGACGAGAACCTCGACAGCGGTCGCGGCATGTGGTTCTTCGGCAGCTCGGGCACCGGCAAGACGACGCTCGCGATGTTGATCTCGCGCACCGCTCTCGAGGCAGGGCGCTCTGTCGCGATCTACTCCCTGCCCAAGCTGCTCAGCAGGATCCGCCAGACCTACGACGCCGAGATCGGGGAGCAGTCCTACACGCAGTTCTTCGAGCGGCTCGCCAGCGTCGACCTTCTCCACCTCGACGACCTCGGCGTCGAGAAGCAGACGGAGTGGGTCCTCGAGCAGCTCTACGCGCTGATCAACGAGCGCTACGAGCGCCAGCGGTCACTGATCGTGACCAGCAACCTCGAGGACGACGAGCTCGAGCGGCAGCTCGGGACGCGCGTGGTGTCCCGCCTGGTCGAGGTCTGCGGCGACCCGGTGCTGCTCTACGACGAGGACCGGCGCATGCGGGTCACGCCGGACGTCGCGACCTCGCTCGGCGAGAGCGGCGGCTCCGCCCTCGGCCCCCTGGACCACTGAGGGTCAGATCTCGGCCGGTTCGGCCGTCAGCTCTCCCCCGGCGTCGCCCGTGTTGATCGTCTCCCGCGGCTCGATCACGAGCACATGCGTCTCCTCGTCGGCCTTGGGGCAGTGCTCGACCCCCCGCGGCACGACGAATAGCTCCCCCGGATCGAGCTCGACGTCCCGATCGCGCAGCTGAATCGTCAGATGACCGCTGAGCACGAGGAAGAAGTCGTCGGTGTCGTCGTGCTTGTGCCAGACGAACTCGCCTCGGACCTTGACGACGATCAGCTTGTAGTCGTTCAGGTAGCCGACGATGCCGGGCGCCCAAAGCTCCTCCAGCATCCCGAGCTTTTCCTCGAGGTTGACCTTGTCGTCCATCAACGCCTCCTCTCGTCTGTTCACCCAGCCTACGCCTCGCTCATAATCCCCTGGTCATGCCTGGAATCGTCATAGTCGGCGCCCAGTGGGGCGACGAAGGGAAGGGCAAGGTCACCGACCTGCTCGCGGAGCAGGCGGATGTCGTGATCCGCTTTCAGGGCGGCAACAACGCCGGCCACACGATCATCCGTGACGGCGAGACGTTCAAGTTCCACCTGATCCCCTCGGGCATCCTCTACCCGGGCAAGACCTGCGCGGTGGGCAACGGCGTCGTCATCGACCCGGCGGTCATGACGGGCGAGATCGAGGAGCTCCGCCATCGCGGCATCGACGTCAGCGGCCTGCGCGTCTCAGCCAACGCCCACCTGATCATGCCCTACCACGTGAAGCTCGACACGGCCGGCGAGCTCAAGCTCGGCAGCATGGAGATCGGGACGACCCGCCGCGGCATTGGCCCCTGCTACGCGGACAAGGCCTCACGGCTCGGCATCCGCGTCCAGGACCTGCTCGACGCCAAGATCCTGCGCAAGAAGATCATGGCCGCGATGGAGCCGAAGCAGCAGATGCTCCGTCCGTTCGCCAAGGATCCCGAGCTGGATCTCCACACCATGGTCGAGACCTACCTCACCTACGGCCACCGGCTCGAGCCGCACATCGCCGACACCGCCCGGCTCTGCTGGGAGGCGCTAGACGCCGACCGCACGGTCCTCTTCGAGGGCGCTCAGGGCACCATGCTCGACCTCGACCACGGCACCTATCCCTTCGTCACCTCCTCCAACCCGGTGGCGGGCGCCGCCACCATCGGCGCCGGCGTCGGGCCGAGGGACATCGACGAGGTCTGGGGCATCGCCAAGGCCTATGCCACCCGCGTC